>DATCXY010000117.1:0-12500 GCA_036570585.1 Solimonas sp.
ATCGGTCTGCGTGTTGGTCAAGCGCGCCACGCGGCCATCCAGGCCATCGGCAATCATCGCGCCGAAAATGCCGAACACCGCCGCGTCGAAATGCCCCGCGGTCGCCATCACGATCGCATAGAAGCCGCCAAACAGCGTGCCTTGTGGCCCTTTCAGCACTTCGACGGTTCGCATGTCCCAGGGATTCGGATCGGCGATCGTCGCCGAGCCGTACGGGTCGGAGATCGGCACGTCGCCCATCACCGAGCCGACCGTCTGGTTGGTGCCGGTGTCCGGGCCGACACCGCGCACCGAAACCTTGCGTTGCATGCCGGCGATCTCGTCCTGCATGTTGACGCCGGGTATCAGGCTGAGGATGTCCTTGACCTTGCGCACGCCGAGCTGTTCGAGTTTTTCACCCTTGATCACGGCGATGCTGCTTGGGATGTCGCGCGCAGCCTGCGCGCGCTTGGTCGCGGTGACGATCACTTCCTCGATATGCGTCGGCACGGCCTGCGTTTCGCTCTTCGGCAGCGGCGGTTTTTGTTCAGGCAGCGGGATCACGGCGAGCGGCGGCTCGCTGCTAGCGGCGGCAGCGGCACCAGTCTTTGCGGCGCTGTTGCGGTTCGCATCGGCCGGTTGCCCGGCTGTTTGTTCTGTCGCTGGTTCCGTCGTCGCTTCCGCTGTCGGCGGCAGCGCGGCGGTCTGGCTTTCGGCAGTCGCGCTTGCGGTTTCGGCGGCGCCGGTCTGTGCATGCAGAACCGTTGCGGGCAGCAGCCCGAGCAAGATCCAGAGGTATCGAGTGAAATCGTTCTTCATGGTCCATCCGTAAAGACGGTCTGCGCTTGTGGCGGCCGGGTCCGATTATTGATGGAGGCCGGAATCGATTTGAGTCCGTGATATCACCTGAAACGGTGTCGTGTTCGCCGTCTGGTGGAATTTCGGATGACGGTTACGGTGGCGCGTGGCTAGCATGCGACATGATGAGCGCTATCGAAAAAGTCGACGTGATCGTGATCGGCGCCGGCATCGCCGGCGTCGGCATCGCCGCGCAGCTCGGATCCGGGCTACGCGTCGTTGTTCTGGAACAGGAAGCGCAGCCGGGCTATCACACGACCGGGCGCTCGGCCGCGGTATTCGCGGAATGCTACGGCGGCAGCACGGTGCGGCAACTGTCGCGCGGCAGCCGTGCGTTTTTCGAGCACCCGCCCGACGGCTTCGCGGCGCATCCGCTGCTGGTGCCGCGCGGCTTTCTGTTCATCGCGCGCGACGATCAGCGTGAACAACTTGAAGCGCTGGCATCGCTGCCGGACATGCGCGCCGGCGCACGACGCATGACGACGGCCGAGGCCTGCGCGCGGGTGCCGCTGCTGCGCCGCGAATACGTCGCCGAAGCGCTTGTGGACGAAGGCGCGAGCGACATCGACGTGCACGCGCTGCTGCAGGGCTACGTCGCGATGCTGCGGCGACACGGCGGACAGATCCGCGGCAACGCCCAGGTGATTGCGATCGAGCGACACGCGCACGCGTGGACGGCGCAGACCGCCGGACAAGTTTTCGAGGCGCCGCTGCTGGTCAATGCCGCCGGCGCGTGGGCGGACGAGATCGCGGCGCTGGCCGGCGTGGCACGCATCGATCTGCGACCGCTGCGGCGGACCGCCGCGCTGGTCGACGTGCCGACGGTAGATGGCATGGCACGCTGGCCGCTGACGATCGACGTCGACGAGACGTTCTACTTCAAGCCGGATGCTGGACGCCTGCTGATTTCACCGGGCGACGAAACGCCGAGCACGCCGTGCGACGCGATGCCGGACGACATGGATCTCGCGATCGCCGTCGACCGGATCGAGTCTGCGACCACGCTCGACATCCGCCGGATGCACAGCCGCTGGGCCGGCTTGCGCAGCTTCGTCTCGGATCGGTCGCCGGTCGCCGGGTTCGCCCCGGACGCATCCGGATTTTTCTGGTTGGCGGGGCAGGGGGGATACGGCATCCAGACGGCGCCCGCACTATCGCGGTTTGCCGCCGCGCAGTTGCTGGGCAGGCCGATCCCGACCGACCTTGCCGATCTCGGTGTCGAAGCGAAATCCCTCTGCGTGGCACGCCTGCAGCGCGGCACTGCAGTGATCCATCCGTGAACTCGCATGAACAGGGCGACCGTGATCGCGGCGGGGCTCCCTGATGTCGGCTGCGAAAAGGTCTGTGCATGGCATGTGGCGACCTATGCGCTGAAGCAGCGTGAAGACAGCGATTACCGGAATTTCCTGGATATGACACGACGTGAACAAGAGGCCTTCTTCCTCGTGCTGAAGGGCATGTCGGTCCGGGAAATGGGCGTCGAGATGTCGGTGTCCCGCAAGACGGCGGAGAACCATCGCTCCCGAATGATGGCTCGGCTCGGCCTGCACAATGCGGTCGAAGTCGTTCGATTCGCGGTTCGATACGGAATGCTGCATGCGGGGAATGTTTGAGCGCGGCGTCGTCGCCCTTATCGGGTGGGCTACGTGTACTGCCTCAAAGCGGCCAGGTTCTCGGTTGTCGCTTCGGATCCCTCTATCTGAATTTCGAAAGTTTTGGTCACCATCGCCATCGTCGTATAGCAGCCGACGAGGCCGACCACTTCCATTAGCTGGAGGGTCGTATAGCGCTCCGCCAGCTTCTTCCAGGTCATGGCGCTGATGAACTTGTCACGCAGCAGTTCGTCGGCTGCGTTGATGAGTTGGAGGTCGAACGCGGATAGACCGTCGCCGGCGCCCTCTTTCACGGCTGCGATCTCCGCCGCGCTCATCCCGCATTTTCCGGCGATATCGGCATGGTGGTCGGCTTCGTAGGTTTCATTGCACTGCGCCAAAGTGCGGATCACCAGCACTTCACGATCCCGCGGTGGCAGGTCGGTATAGCGTATGACCTTCTCGACGACCGGCACGAAAACGCGATAGAGACTCGGGTGGCGCGCCAGGACTCTGGAGAAATTGAGAACGCTCCACGGGCCGACCAACTCCTTCTGCTCGTCGGTGAATTCTTCGGGATGCAATGGCGGGATGCGGGGTGAACTGGCGTTCATGAGTTTCCTGTCCTGCGCTGGATTACGACCGGATTTCGGCGATCCGGATCAGATTGCTGGCACGACAATCAGTCGTAGACCATCGAGTTCTTCGCGGGCGCTGATCTGGCAGCACAGCCGGCTGTTGGCCTGCTGGACGTGCGCGACCATGTCCAGCGCCGCCAGCTCGACGTCGTCGGCGTCGCCGACCGCGGCCTGCCATTCCGGTGCGACATGCACATGGCAGGTGCCGCAGGCGCAGGAGCCGCCGCAGTCCCCGAGAATGCCGGCCACACCGTGATCGCGAGCGGCGTTCATCAACGGCGTCCCTGGCGCGATGTTGTCGATCGTCCGTTCTTCGCCGTCTGCTTGCACAAATGTCACTTTCACGCGTGTTGCTCCGGGCAGCTAGGCTTTGGCGCCGGTGAACGGGAACGAGCCCATGAAACCGGCTTTGACCTTGCCGCTCATTTCACTGCCATTGATGACGCCGGAGAACTGCAGTTTCATTTTCATTGGCTGCTTCACTTCGTTCTTCCAGACGATGTTGTTGCCGTCGACTTTCACATCGGTGATCGGTGTGGTCATGCCCTGGCCGGATTGCGAGCCGGTCAGTTCGCCATTGACGCGTTCCAGCAGCAGGGTCGTGGGCATCGGGCCGGCCGGGCTCTTGACGACGACATTCCAGGTGCCTTCGACTGACGCGGTCGGCTCGACGCGGGTGCTTGCGGCTTTTTCCGCCTTGCGTGCATCGCGTGCCGCGCGACCGCCGGGACCGGTGAAGGTCGGCATCGTCTCCCAGCCACGGACCGCAGTGGCGGACGACAGCTCGGCATTGTCGTAATCGACTTCCCAGTCCGTGAAGCGCTTGAGGACTTCTTCCAGCGCGATGCGTCCTTCGATCCGCGCCAGCGCCGCGCCCATGCAGGCGTGGATGCCATAGCCGAACGCCAGATGCGGGCGTGCCTGACGCTTGACATCGAAACGGTCGCCATCGACAAAACGGCGATGATCGCGATTGGCGGCGCCGATCAGAAAATCGACAGAACTGCCTTTGGGAATCTTGACGCCCTGTACCTCGACATCGCGGGTGACGTAGCGCGCGGCGTGCGGGCCGGGCGATTCGAAGCGCAGAACTTCTTCGATCACGGCCGGGATCATGCCGGGATTCTTGGCAATCTCGCGCCGTTGTTCGGGATGTTCGGCGAGCACCTTGCCGGTCCAGCCAATCAGGCGATTGGTGGTTTCATTGCCGGCGGTTGCCAGCATGTTGATCATGGCCAGCAGTTCCCCACGCGTCAGTTTGCGCATGGTGCCGGTTTCATCCTTGAACTCGGCGTGCAGCAGTTGCGTCATGACGTCGTCCGACGGGTGCTTTTCCCGCCAATTGATGTAATCCGCGAAATCTTCTCCGCTGGCGGTTTCCTGGGCAAACACCATTGGCTGGCCGCGCTCGGTACGGATCTTGGCATCCGCCGATTGGCGCACGGATTCCAGGTCCTCATCGGGGATGCCCAACAGCATGCCGATCACGCGCATCGGCATCTTCGCGCCAAGGTCCGCAACGAAGTCGAGCTGCCCGGAGTCGATCAGCGGATCGAGACTGCGCGCACAGAAGTCGCGGATCTTCGGTTCCAGCATGCTCATGTTCTTGGGCGTGAAGATCCGCGACAGCGCACCGCGATGCGCGGTATGGATGGGCGGATCTTCCATGATGAAGATGCCGGCGGGCGCCTGGACATTGGCCTTGATCACTTCCAGGACATTGCCGCGCCCATTGATGAAGGTTTCCTTGTCCATCAGGCCGCGTTCGACGTCTTCGAAGCGCGAGCAGGCATAGAAATCATGCTGATCGTTGTAATAGACCGGCGCTTCCTCGCGCAGACGACGATAGATCGCGTACGGGTCGCTCCAGATTTCGACGTTGTACGGATCGAAGTAAACGGGTGCGCTATCGCGGGTGTTCATGGTGCATTCCTCGGGCCCTGTCACTCGGGGCAGTGGAAGGTTTTGAAGGAAGGGCCGGGAACCTGTGTGTCTGAGCTACTTGTTTGCGGTGGCGAGCTTGTCGAAATCAGCCTGAATGCCTTTCAGCATGTCATCGGTGATATCCGCCTGTGGGAAATTCTTGATGAAGGTCAACGTGAACGGACGGGCCTGGTCGATCTGCTCGCGAGCCGAAAAACCGGGAATGTGCTTGTCCATGATCGCGACGGCCTTCGGATCGTCGAGCAGCGTGCCGATGTCGGTATCCGAGATCGAATAAGCAGCCTTTTGGTCGGCAACTGCGGTGGCCTGGTCAGCGAACACGACAGCCGAACCCAGTGATGCGAAAAGCGTGGCCGCAAAAATGAAAGCGCGCATGACAAAAACCTCCGTGACGGATGATGGAAGAGAGCAGGCCGGGTCCGGCAGCGAACCCGGCCTGCTCCGAGACGGCTAAAACCCTTGACGCTGCAAGCAACGATCGGTGCGCTGGAAAAACCCCGCTATCGCGAACGACGCTCACGCCAACGGGTCAGGATGCGAACAAATCTGCTTGATGTTCTAAATCGTTCCGTCCAGCCGAAAGCGCCGCTGCTTTCGCTGCGCTTGCTTCGGCGATCGGTGCATCGACAAGGCATATTGACGTCAGTACGATGACGCTGATCGATGCAGACGGGTCATTGACGCTCGGAATAGAAGCTACCAATGGCGAAATGCGATGGCTCAACATCTCGCGCCGTTTTATCGGCACCTCGGGCACACGATTCAACGGCGTCGAAGATCGTTTGCCGATGGGCGCGCAGTGTTTGCGTTAAATTTGGCGAACGCGAAGATCCAGCTGCATAAAAAAGGGTCGCGATACTGAAGCGTCAAAGAGCGGAGGAGACCATGCAAATCCAGAGTGCTGTCCTGTTGAATGTCGACGCGGCTGCCGACGTTGTTCCGGCGGCGGGCAAGATCCGCACTGGTTATTTGCGCGGCTTCAAAGGCCTGGTCCGCGATCTTGGCGGTGATCCCATCCAGATCCTGGAACGCCACGATCTCGATCCGCTGGCGTTCGAAAGCCACGACTACGACATCGGCTGTGCCACCGCGGTCGATCTCTACGAATACTGCAGCCGGACCTTGAATGCGCCTGTGTTCGGGCTGCATCTGGCGGAACAGCAAGAGCCGGATGTCTTTGGCTGCGCGATGACGCTTGCCCGGGCGGCACCCAATCTGCGTCAGGCTTTGCAGAGCCTGATCGACTATGTGCCACTGTCGACATCACCTGAATGCGAAGTCGAACTGGTGACGGCACGTGACATCGTCGAACTCCGCTGGCGCACGCATACCGGGCTTGGCGACCACGAGCAAGCCAATTATCAGGGCATGCTGCTGTTCATGAAGGCGCTGCGGATGCTCGGGCGACAGTACTTCCGTCCTCGCTATGCGAATCTGGCGTTTCCGATCAAATCCGCCGATGCGCGCCTGCTGGAAGAACGCCTCGGTTGCAGGGTCAATGGCAAGGCATCGGCCAATGCCATCGCATTCCCGGTCGACGCGCTCGACAGTCCGGTGCCGACCTCCGATCGCGTGCTGTTTTCAATGCTCGGCAGCTGCATGCCGCAGCTGCGCGTTGCCTCGCGATCGGGGTTCATCGAACAGGTGGAAGCGCAGGTGCGGCGCGAGTTGCTGAGCGATGGCAACTGTTCGGTCAATGGCTGCGCCCAGAAACTTTGCACCTCCGCGCGGACGCTGCAGAAGCGACTGACACGCATGGGCGTGAAGTTCTCCGATATCGTGCAGAAGGAGCGTATCGAGCTCGCCAAGCACGCGCTGCAATGGAGTGGCTGCACGCTGGACGAGATCGCGTTTCAGCTCGGCTACGCCGAGCAGAGCACCTTCGGTCGCGCGTTCAAGCGCGCCACCACGCTGACCCCGCAGGCGTTCCGGCAGGCCAACCGCAAGCACTGAAGCGCTGTTGTCCGCCGCGTGCGACCGCATGACGCATGCGGCCGCAGGTCGGGCACGACTCAGCCCATCGTGCGCACGGGATCGCGGCCATCCCAGTTCTGCGCGGCCGCGCGGAACTGGGCGAATACACTCGCTGCCACTTCGTTCGCTTCGATCAGCTCGATCATGAAGCCGAGTTGCGCTCGCGTATCGACCCAACACACCCGGTTGCCCATCATCAGGCCGCTGAACGCCACTTCGATTCCAGCATCGGTGTAGGCCGCCAGATCTGCGTCGTAGTTCTGGCAATACAGCGCCATGTGATGCAGACCCGACTGTCCGGCGGGGACCACGTCGCGCCAGAACGAGGGCTGCTCGTCGTTCTGGCAGACGAGCTCGATCTGCATATCGCCGGCCTGCGCCATCGCGGCCGTGATGTCGATGCTGCCGGTCGGCTTGCCGCGATAGCGCGGCTCGCCGAACTCGATCGTGTCGAAGAAAAAGAACGGGCCGACACCGGTGGACCGGGTCCATGCCGCCATAGCCGCGTGAATGTCGGGAACAACCCAGCACATCTGCATGAAGCGCTGGTTCGAGGGAATCTTGCTCGGCACGTGATGGCTCCGGATCTGCGCGTTGCGGCGCGAATGAAGCCCAGTGTCAGACCGCTGCCATGGCGACGTCTCGGCATCGTTGACCGCTTTATCGACATTTCCTTCGCAAAACGCGTCGACCGGGCCACCCATCGTTGGGGCGGCGGAGCTTGCAGGTGAAGCGGCGCGAGATGTTGAGCCGGGTCTGCGCTGCGACTGTTAGCGTGCACGCACATTTTGTGGTTCTCCGGTTTCCCTTCAGCTCCGCTACGGTAAAAGTGCCATGCCCGAAAGTTCTGTCGCCGTTGCCCCGTCCTGCCGATCCGTTACGGCCGAAGAGATTGCGCACTATCAAGAGTTCGGTTGGGTCAAGCTGAAAGGTTTCGTCGAACCCGAAACCGTGCGCTTTCTGCTGGAGACGGCGCGCCAGCGCATGGGCGAGGACGGCGACAGTACCGAGGGCATCAGCCAGCCGTATTTCACGGTCGGCTACAGCGGTGGCCCGGACAGCCCACCGATCCGCGCATTGCTTGAAGGCGTCGGCAAAAGCGCCAGACAGCTGCTGCGTCGTGGCGCGCATGTCGGCGTCCGCTACTTCTCGGATTTCTTCGCGCCGAAGCTTCCGGCCGCCAAGAAAACCCGCAATGCCGGCAATGGTGCGACCAGCTTTCATCAGGACTACATCACTTTCGCGGTTGACCGCACGGGGGGCATGACCTTCTGGCTGGCGCTGGAAGACTACGGCCCGGAGTTCGGCACGATGTCGTTCGTCAACCGCTCGCAGAACCTGGGCGTGATCGGCAGCTACCGCACCTACGGTGGCGGTGATGCGCTCGACGTGTTTCCCGAGTGCCGCGAGCTCGGCCTGTCCGAGCAGATGACCTATGCCGCGGGCGACGTCACCGTGCATTCGCATCTGACCGTGCACGGCGGCGGCCCCAACAACGCCGACCGACCGCGCTGGGCTTACATCATGCTCGTGCAACCGGGTGATATCTGCTGGAACGGCGCGCCGTCGGAAGCCTTCGACTGCACCGGCATGACGCCGAATCAGCCTTTGAACGACGCGCGCTTTCCGCTGATCGGTTGAAGGCGGATGACACCGACATAAGGAGATGGCGCAATGCTGAGCTTAGCCAACGCAAAGCTGTTCAATGGTCAGGAAATGCTGAGTGGCCGGCGTTGCGTGAGCCTGGACGGCAATCGCATCGTCGCGATCAGCGAGCAGCCGCCAAAGGACGCGGCTCAGGTCATCGATCTGCGCGGCATGACCTTGATGCCGGGCATGATTACCTGCCATCTGCATCCGGACTTCTTCAAGTTCACGCTGGCGATGGGCATGTCCGGCGAGCGGCCCGGCAACGAGTTTCCGCCCGGCGTGATGATGGCGATCGGCGTGCGCACGTGTCGCGTGCTGCTGGAGAGTGGCTTCACCGGTTACGTCGGCGCGGCATGCGCGCACAACATCGATGCACAACTCAAGATCTCGATTGCCGAAGACATCATTCCCGGACCTCGCATCCGCGCCTGCAGTCACCACATCGGCACCACCGCCGATCTCAACGACAGCCCGAATTGGTGGCGAACCCCGAAGTCGCCCGGCGTCGACTTGTTCGTCGACGGACCGGAAGCACTGCGCAGGCAGGTTCGTGAGGAAATCCGCCGCGGCGCACAGACGATCAAGTTTTTCGCCAGTTCCGGACACGGTTTCGAGGGCCGTGCCACGCGCAACATGGCGCGCGACGAGATCGCCACGATCGTCAATACCGCACATTCGCTGTCGGCACGCGTGCGTGCGCACGTGTCCGACAAGGCGATGATCCTCGAATGCATCGAACTCGGCGTCGATGTTCTGGATCACGCTGACGACATCGACGAACAGTGCATCGACGCGATGGCGAGCGCCGGCACGTTCTGGGTGCCGAGCCTGATCTACCCCAAATGTCTGCTCGAACTGGGCTGGGGCGACCCGCGCATGCAGGCGCGCTACGACAACGTCCGTCGCATGTTGCCGCTGGCGCAGAAGGCCGGCGTGCGAATGCTGATTGGCGACGACTACAGCGGCGTGTTCCGCGAGGTGCTGAAGGATGATCCGCTCGATCATCAGGTCGGCTGCTATGGGCGCGAGTTTGCGTACTACGCCGCCATCGAAGGGCTGTCCGCGCGCGACGTGCTGCGCTGGGGTACCCAATACGCGGGCGAGCTGCTGACCGATGGCACGGCAAAGGTTGGCGTGGTGGAGGTCGGCGCGCTCGCCGATCTGATCGTCATCGACGGTGATCCCGCCGAAGACCTCACGCTGCTGTCACGGCCGGCCGAGTCACTCAAGATGCTGATTCGCGATGGCAGACTTGAGATCGATCGGCTGACAAGCGGGCACCACTGAGTGCGCGGTATGGCGAGGCAGGGTGAAGCGCGCGTTGGCTGTGCGCTGCCGTTTCATGCCCACCTTTTTACGAGCAGTCTGGACCGACAAAGGATCCGATAGATGAGCACCGTTGAAATGGCGACGAAAGGGTCAGGATGTCCGGCAGGCGCTGGCAGCACCGCGTTGCGCGGTGATGAATCGTGCCTTGATCCGCTGATCCGCAAGAATCCATTTTCGTTTTATCGGACGCTGCGCGAGCACGACCCGGTCTACTACGACCCCAAGCTCGACACCTATCTGGTCAGCCGCTACGAGGACGTGATGACGGTGCTGCGTGATCCGCTCACCTATTCGCTGGAGCATGGCTACCAGGATCGCTATGCCAACGGGTTTGTCGACGAGCTGGCCGAAATCATGAACCGCGACGGCGGCGGCTTCATCCGCGACATCATCGCCTGCGATCCGCCGGGCCACACGCGGCTGCGGCGCCTGCTGGAAAAGGCGTTCACCGCACACCGCGTGAAGGCCTTGGAACCCGGGGTCCGGCAGATCGTGATCGATCTGATCGAACCACTGGCGGCGCGCGGTCATGGCGACGGCATGAAAGACATCGGCGCCCCGCTGACCGCACGCATCATCTGCGAGCAGCTCGGCTTCGACTTCGCCGAAATCGGCACCGAAAAAATTGCGCGCTGGACCACCGCACTGCTGGCGCAGATCGGGCGCATGCAGACTCGCGAGGAAATGCTGCAAAACGCGCGCGAAATGTGCGAGCTGCAGAACTACATCATTCCGCATATCCGCGCGCGCGAGTCGGCGCCGCGCGAAGACATGATGTCCGATCTGGTCCATGCGCGGCTCGATGATGAGCAGAATCCGACACTGAGCTTCGCGGAAAAGGTGTCGTGCATCCGTGCGCTGCTGATCGCCGGCAACGACACTACCGCGGCTGCCGTCGCCAACATGCTGTTGGTTCTGGCGCTGCAACCGGAGTTGGCGCAGCAGCTTCAGGGCTCGGTCGATGATGTGCGCGTGATGAACCGCTTCGTCGAAGAAGTCCTGCGGCTGGAGCCGCCGAGCCACGGCCTGTTCCGGACCACGATGCGTGAGGTGCAACTGGGCGGCAAGACGCTGCCGGCCCATGCACAGATCTGCGTGCTGTTCGCGTCAGCCAATGGCGACGACAGCGTCTTCGGCTGTCCGCGTTCGCTGGATCTCGCTCGCGGCAATTCCGGCAATCACCTGACGTTCGGCGCCGGGATCCATCGCTGCATCGGCGCGTCGCTGGCGCGAATGGAACTGCGCGTCGCAGCCGAGGAAATCATCCGTCGACTCGACCACATCAAGCTGACGATACCGGTCGAGGAGATTTCGTACCTGCCGTCACTGGCCACGCACACCATCGAGCGCCTGCCGCTGAGCTTTTCGCGGCGTCGCTGAACCGACGCTTCGTGGTTGTTGCCGACCTTCATCGTATTTCGAGAGAGACCATGTCTGACCAGCAGAACCAGAAAGTCGTGTTCATCACCGGCGGTGGATCGGGAATCGGCCTTGCGACGGCCGAGGAGCTGATCAGGAACGGCTACGCCGCCGTGCTGGTCGATCGCAATGAAACGGCGGGTCGTGCGGCCGAAGCGCAGTTGCGCCAGCTGGGTGACTGCGCATTCGTCGGCTGCGACGTCACCGATGAAAAGGCCGTCAGTGCCGCCGTCGATTTCACGATGGCGACCTATGGCCGACTCGACGGTGCGTTCAACGCCGCCGGTCTTGATGGCGAGGCGGCACTGACCGCCGACGGCACGGCCGAGAACTGGAACCGTGTCATCGGTATCAATCTCACCGGTATCTGGAACTGCATGCGGTTCCAGATTCCGCAGATGCTCAAGGGCGGCGGCGGCTCGATCGTCAATTGTTCGTCGGTCGCCGGCCTGGTCGGCGCACCGTACCTGTCGGCTTACGTCGCCTCCAAGCACGGCATCATCGGCTTGACCAAATCGGCGGCGCTGGAATATGCCAAGCGGGGCATTCGCGTGAACGCGGTCTGTCCGGCCTTCATCGACACGCCGCTGTCACGCGAATCGATGACACCCGAACATCTGGCGACCCTGCTGGCCGAGCTGCCGATCGGTCGCCTCGCGCAGTCGGCGGAGGTGGCCACCGCCGTCAAGTTCCTGCTTGGCAGCGACAGCAGTTTCGTGACCGGCCAGGCGCTCGCGATCGATGGCGCCTGGACCACGCGCTGAATCGAAACGCCTCAGTCAAAATCCATAAAAGAGGGCGGCTGCCGTTACGGCAGTCGCCCTTGCTGCTTTGTGTCCTGAATATCGTTCAGGCTTTTGCGGTGCCGGCGGCGCGATGGATGGCGGCACGCACGCGCGGATAGGTTCCGCAACGGCAGATGTTGGAAACCTGCGCGTCGATATCCTGATCAGTCGGCTTCTTCACCTGTTTGAGCAGCGAGGCGGCGGCCATCAGCATGCCGCTCTGGCAATAGCCGCATTGCGGCACATTCATTTCCGTCCAGAGTTTCTGCAACACGTGATCACCGTTCTCGGACAGGTGCTCGATCGTGGTGATTTCGGTATTGGCGGTGACC
>DATCXY010000118.1:0-3841 GCA_036570585.1 Solimonas sp.
GTTGCCACTTCAAACCGAGCTTCGGCGAGAACTCGCTTTCGCTGCGGTTGCGGCGGCTGTCGTGATCTGCCTGATCGGCGATCAGCGGAATGAACTCGCCTTCCGCCGTGCTGGTGAAATGCCCCTTCTTGTGTTCCTGGCCGATGCGCGCGCCGAGGATCGCCGCCCAGTCGTCGACGAAGAAATATTCCATCTGCCCGAACAGCGCGGCGGTGCTGGTCTGCTGGTCGAGCGTCACGGTGGCGGCCTGCCGCTGGCCGATCACCGGCGACAGCAGCGGCGCGACGACATCGACGAGTCGACCGATCGGGTAGGCGGCGTTGGCCAGCGGCACGCCACCGATCCGCAGCAGCGCGTTGCCGTCTGGCTTGCCGGCTTGTGCCGCGGTCAGATACGCGAGCGCGGCGCCGAGGTCTTCGAGCTGGAACAGATCGTTGGATTTGAACGTCGAGTCGTAGTAGTAGACGCCGATGATGAAGTTCAGACCGCTGCCGAAGCCGAGAATGTTGTCATCGTGACCGCCGATGCGCAGCTCCTGGCTGTACTGCGAGAACGGCGCCGGCCGCGACAGCGTGTCGCGGATCACCGGCACCGGGCTGAAGTCGGCGTCGATGTCGCGCGATTCCAGCACTTGACGCGCCCAGGCGGTGACCGACGTGAGCTGCCACTGGTCGATGCCGCCGAGTCCGTCAAGCGCGTAGCTGACAGTGGCGTTGGCGCCTTCGAAACGCGTCTCGCCGCGTGACGGCACGTTCGCCGACAGGTCGAAGTCCAGCTGGTCGTCGACCTGCGGATCGTATTGCCGCATCAAGGCCAGCGTCGGCGCCGACGCCTTGATCAGCTGGAAATTGTTGGCATTGAACTGTTGCTCGGAATAGAACGCGCCGAGGTCCGCGCGCAGGCGATCATCGTCGTAGCGCAGGCGCGCGCGCACGGTGTTCTGATCGACATTGATCTCCGGCCGATCGAGATCGGTGTTGTGGATCACGCCATCATCGCGCGAGAAATTGCCGGCCACTCGCGCTGACCAATGGTCGCCGGCCGTGACATTGAGCACCGGCCGCAATGCGCGCTGGCCGTTCTCGCCGAGAAAGTAATCGCCCCCGACACCGTTCTCGTTCTTCGGCGCGCGCGTGATCAGGTTGAATACACCGGCTGTACTGTTCTTGCCGAACAGCGTGCCTTGCGGACCGCGCAGCACTTCCATGCGCTCGTCGTCGCTGTAGAACACCGACAGGAAATTCGAGCGACCGTAGAACACGCCGTCGATGACGGTGCCGACCGAGGGCTCGAAACCGGAATTGGTCGACAGCGTGCCAAAGCCGCGGATGAAGAAGTCGCCGCCGGTCGGTGACAGGTTGAGCGTGACGTTACCGAGGTAGCCCTGCAGATCGGGAAAGCCGCTCGCGCCACTCTGGTCCATCAGCGCGCCGTCGAGCGTGCCGACCGACACCGGCACCTGCTCCAGCGTCTGATTGAGCTTCTGCGCGGTGACGACAATTTCCGGCAGCCGCGTGGGCAGCGCATCGGTGTCCTCGTCCGCATAAGCCGCTGTCGCGATCAAGCCCAGCGCCGCGACGGCGATACCACGCACCAAATACAGTTGTGCCCGCGACCATGCCGCGCTGTCAGACGCCATTTCCCCCTCCAGGATTCCTTGATGCGGAAACGCCGGTCGCGCGGGAAGCGGGCGATGTCAGCGTTGGCTCTGCGCGGCATTGTGCACGCCGGGTCGTCCGGAAGAAAAGGCTGATCGTGCCAACGCGCACGGCACGCGTAGCGCCGCCCGCCGATCGGCGGGCGGCGCTACATCATGCGTCGTCAGACCCGCGCGAACTGCAGCTCGTCGTCCTTCAGCTCGACGTTGACGGTATCGCCGTTCGCGAAGTGGCCATCGAGGATCAGCCGTGCCAGCGGATTTTCGACCAGCGCCTGGATCGCGCGCTTCAATGGCCGCGCACCGTACACCGGATCGAAGCCGGTCTCGGCGAGCTTGTCGAGCGCGGCATCGCTGAACGACAGCGCGATGCCGCGTTCGACAAGGCGCCTGACGAGGCTCTGCGTCTGGATGCGGGCGATCGAACGGATCTGTGCCGAACCGAGTGGGTGAAAGACCACCGCCTCGTCGATACGATTGATGAACTCGGGTCGGAAGTGCTGACCGACCACCGTCATCACCGCTTCCTTGATCGCTGCGTAATCACTGCGTGTGGTCGAATCCTTGCTCATCATCTCCTGGATCATGTTGCTACCCAGGTTCGAGGTCATCACAACCACCGTGTTGCGGAAATCGACGGTACGTCCCTGACCATCGGTCAGGCGGCCATCGTCGAGCACCTGCAGCAGGATGTTGAAGACTTCCGGATGCGCCTTCTCGACCTCGTCGAGCAGGATCACCGAGTACGGCCGGCGCCGCACGGCTTCGGTCAGGTAGCCGCCTTCGTCATAGCCGACATATCCGGGCGGTGCGCCGATCAGGCGGCTCACCGAATGTCGTTCCATGAACTCGCTCATGTCGACGCGCACCATCGCGTCTTCGGTATCGAACAGGAACGTCGCGAGCGCCTTGCACAGCTCGGTCTTGCCGACACCGGTCGGGCCGAGGAACAGGAACGAGCCGATCGGCCGGTTCGGATCGGACAGGCCGGCGCGCGAACGCCGGATCGCATTCGACACGGCGCTGATCGCCTCGTCCTGCGAGATCACGCGCGCATGCAGCGCATCTTCCATGCGCAGCAGCTTGTCGCGTTCGCCTTCGAGCAGCTTGGAGACCGGAATGCCGGTCCAGTGCGCGACGATTTCGGCGATCTCGTCTTCGCCGACGCTGGTACGCAGCAGTTCGAACTTCTGCGGTGTCGCGCTGCTGGTCGGTGTCTGTTCGAGCTTCTTTTCCAGCTCGGGAATCTTGCCGTACTGCAGCTCGGCCATCCGCGCCAGATCGCCCGCGCGGCGCGCGCCGTCGAGCTCGATGCGCATGCGATCGAGTTCTTCCTTGATGCCGGCGCTGCCGGCAACCGAAGCCTTTTCCGCTTTCCACTTTTCTTCGAGGTCGGCGTACTCGCGTTCGAGCTTGCCGATTTCTTCCTCGAGGGCGGCGAGCGAACGCTTCGCGCCTTCGTCGTCTTCCTTCTTCAGCGCTTCGCGCTCGATCTTCAGCTGGATCAGGCGACGATGCAGGCGATCGAGCGCCTCCGGTTTGGAGTCGATCTCGATGCTGATTTTCGATGCCGCTTCATCGACGAGATCGATCGCCTTGTCCGGCAGGTTGCGATCGGTGATGTAGCGGTGCGAGAGCTTGGCCGCCGCGATCAGCGCGCCGTCGGTGATGTCGACCTTGTGATGGACCTCGTAACGCTCCTTCAGTCCGCGCAGAATCGCGATCGTGTCCTCGACGCTGGGTTCGCCGACCAGCACCTTCTGGAAGCGCCGCTCCAGCGCCGCGTCCTTTTCGATGTACTTTCGATATTCGTCGAGCGTGGTCGCGCCGACACAATGCAACTCGCCGCGCGCGAGCGCCGGCTTGAGCATGTTGCCGGCGTCCATCGCGCCTTCCGCCTTGCCGGCGCCGACCAGCGTGTGGATCTCGTCGATGAACAGGATCACCTGGCCGTTCTGCTTGGACAGATCGGTGAGCAAGGCTTTCAGACGCTCCTCGAACTCGCCGCGGAATTTGGCACCGGCGATCAGCGAGCCGAGGTCGAGCGACAGCAGCCGCTTGCTCTTCAGCGATTCCGGCACCTCGCCATTGACGATGCGCTGCGCGAGACCTTCGGCGATCGCGGTCTTGCCGACGCCGGGTTCGCCGATCAGCGCCGGATTGTTCTTGGTGCGGCGGCTCAGT
>DATCXY010000119.1:0-2188 GCA_036570585.1 Solimonas sp.
GATGTCGCCGCGCGGCGTTTGCCGCTCGACGGCGGCCTGCATCGCGAGCCACGGATCGGCGCGACCGAACGGGGCATCGCTGCTGCCGGCAAGCGCGACGCCCGCCGCCTGCAAACCGCGCAGTCGATACAGCCACGGCTGATCGGACGCCGCGACATCGCGCAGGTATGCATCGCCACGCTCGGCGATGAAGTTGGGCTGGGTGACGACCAGCACGCCCAGTTCGGCCATCGTGGCGACCAGTTCCGGCGGCGCGATGCCGGCGTGTTCAATGCGATCACCGGCCAGCACGCCGACGTCGGCAAGTGCCGCCAGCGCATAGGTCAGCTCGGTGCGAGTGACACAGTGAAATGCCGCGCCGCGCGCATGCGCGTGACTGCGACGGATCGCCGCACACAGTGCGTCGAATTCCGGCAGCTCGTGTTCATGCAGATGAAACTTGTGCGCGCCGCGCGTCACGCCCGGCAGATCGGCCTGTGCGTCGAGCCGCGCATCGCCCATCACCATCAGCTCCTGCAGCAGCTCGCCTCGCGCCTGCACGGCCGCGAAGTGCGCGAAGTCGTCGGGACCATTGGTATGCGTGGTATCGGTGACGCCGATCACGCCACGCGACGCCAGCTCGCGACTCAGCGTGCGCAGGCCCGGCCGCTGCCGCGCCAAGCGCGTGCGCAGCCAGTCGTCGGCGTCGTACAGCCGGCCGCTGAGACGGCCGCCGATGCGCTCGAACGGATCCAGTCCCGCATCCTCATCGCGCACGCCGAGCGCGGACAACCCGGCCGAGTTGAAAATCCAGAGCCGGCCGCTGCGATGCTGGACACGCAATGGTCGATCCGCGACATGCCGGTCGAGCCAGTGATGATCGAGTGGATCGACGACGGACTCATGAAAGCCGACACCGCGCAGCCAGCCCTCGCCCTGTGTGGCCGCCATCGCCAGCGCCACGGCGAGCGCGCCGGCGTCGTGAACCTCGGGCGGCCCGCACGCGATCGATTCGCGGGCGGCGGCGGCGGCCTGCAGATGCAGATGGTGATCGCGCAGCGCCGGCAGCAGAGCGCCGCCGTTGGCGTCGATCACCGCCTCGCCGATCTCGCGCGGCAAATGTGGGCCGATTGCAGTGATCAAGGCGCCGGCGATGCGCAGATCGCCACGCGCACCGAAATGCAGTTCGGCATTGCGGATCAGCACGTCACGCCCCACTCGCGCAGCACCGTGTCGGTGTCGGCGCCGAGCGTGCGCGCCGCCGCCATGACCGCACGCGAACGCGGCATTGCGATGTCGGATGCGGCGACGCACGCCGTCCATTCGCGATAGCGTTCACGCAGCACCGCGTCATCGTCGGGCACATCGAAGCGCGCGACCTGCCGCACCACTGCGCTGAGCGCGATCGACAGCAGCCGTCCACCGCCGGAGCGATGACTCGCCCACGCCGCGACGGCGGCATGCAAACCCGTCAGCGGATCGGCGATCGCGTCGCCGATGAACACCGCCTCGCCGCTCGCGCGCCGTTGCAGCTCGGTCAGGCCGCCGGCGACGCCCGCGTCATCGCCGTACGCGATCCATTGTTCCTGCGGTTCGCCGCGACCGTAGCCATTGAGCGCAAGCCAGGTCAGCTGCGGCTGCTCGTGCAACAAGGTTTCGGCGTCGATCCCCATCTGCCGCAACGCGCGTGGCCGGGAGGCTTCGATGACGATGTCGGCACCGCGCAACAATTCGCGCAGTTGCGCCCGGCCGCGCGGCGACTGCAGATCGAGCGCGACACTGCGCTTGCCGGCGTTGAGCAGATCGAAGAACGCGGAAGGACCGCGCCGCGCGCCGTCCGGCCGCGCGCTGCTCTCGACCTTGATCACGTCGGCGCCACAACGCTGCAGCAGATGCGTGCACAGCGGCCCGGCCCACAGAGCCGAAAGATCGATGACGCGTGGCGCGTCGCGCACTGGCGTCGCGGACTCGTGCAAGGGTCGTCCGCGTATCAGTTGCAGCCAGTCGGCCTGCGGGTGCGTGCTGGCGCCGCTCGTCGCGAGCGCGAGTCCGAGTTCGCGACCGCGCAAAAGCAATTCATCAGACCTGCGTTCAGCGACGATCGCCCGCACGTCGTCCCAGTCATGGGCATCGCCTTCGAGCCACGCCGGCAGCAACGACCAGTCATCGTCGCGCACCAGGCTCAGCGCGATCGTGCCATCAGCGGTGC
>DATCXY010000120.1:0-2150 GCA_036570585.1 Solimonas sp.
CGTGCCGGAAGCCCGTCTGAACGATGAGGCGCGCGAGTTCGTCGTGATGCAGCTGGCGGCCTACGATCCGCCGTCAGTCGTGGCCAAGGCGGTCAAGGAGGAGTTCGGCTTCGACATCACGCCGCAAGGCTGCGAGTCGTATGACCCGACAAAGCGGGCGGGTAAGGGCGTCGCGAAGAAGTGGGCCGAGCTGTTCAACCGAACGCGCAAGGCCTTCATCGACGGCAAGGCCGAGATCGGCATCGCGCACAAGACGGTGCGGCTGCGCACGCTGGAACGCCTGGTTCGCCAGACCGAGAAGAGCGGCAACATCGGGATGACGGCGCAGCTGCTCGAGCAGGCGGCCAAGGAAAGCGGCGACGCTTATTCGAACCGGCACAAGCACGAGCTTCGCGCGCCGGACGGCATCGGCCTGCTGCTGGGGCGCATGAAGCGCTCGGCATTGCCGGTCACTGATGAGTAAGAGAGAAACGCCCGACGACTTCATTCCGAAGACGCCGGACGAGATGGAAGCCTGTCTCGCGGATCCGATGTGGCGGCTGTGTTCCGGCCAGCTGTACCAGATCATGCTGAAAAGCCCGGACGGCGATGAAGCAACCGTTGTGCCGTTCAAGCCGAATCGGGCGCAGCGACGGCTGATCGCGCGGCTGTGGCACCGGAACATCATCCTGAAGGCGCGCCAACTCGGATTCACGACGCTGGTTTGCATCATCTGGCTCGATCACGCGTTGTTCAACGCCGATCAGCGCTGCGGCATTGTCGCGCAGGACCGCGAAGCGGCCGAGGTGATCTTCCGCGACAAGGTGAAGCTGGCGTATGACCGGCTGCCGCCTGAGCTGAAGGCAGAAATGCCGCTCGCGCGTGACAGCGCCAACGAACTGCTGTTCGCGCACAACAACAGCAGCATCCGTGTTGCGACATCGATGCGCTCGGGCACGATTCATCGGCTCCACGTTTCGGAGTTCGGGAAGATCTGCGCGAAGTTCCCTGACAAGGCGCACGAGGTGGTCACCGGCTCATTGCCTGCCGTGCCGCTCGACGGGATCGCGATCATCGAGTCGACGGCCGAGGGGCAGGACGGCGAGTTCTACAAGATGACGCAGCGGGCCATAGGGCTCGCGGACGCGAAGGCGAAGCTGTCGCCGCGCGACTACCGCTTCCACTTCTTCCCATGGTGGCAGGAGCCCGGATACCGCATCGACATCGGCGATGTGCCGATGAGCGCGAAGGACGACGAGTATTTCGAGCAAGTCGAGGCCGAAACCGGCACGACGCTGGAACCAGCGCAGCGCCGCTGGTACGTCGCGACGCGAGAGGCCGACTTCTCCGGCTCTGAAGAAAAGATGTGGCAGGAATACCCGAGCACGCCGAAAGAGGCGTTCCAGGTCTCGACCGAGGGCAAGTATTACGCGGTGCAGATGACCGCAGCGCGCAAGGCTGGACGCATCGGCCGGGTGCCAATGGTTGACGGCGTCGAGGTCAACAGCTTCTGGGACATTGGAAACAGCGACGGCACGGCCGTCTGGTTTCACCAGCAGGTCGGACTCGAACACCGGTTCTTTAAGTTCATCGAAGGCTGGGGCGAGCCGTACTCGTTCTACACGAAGCAGATGCAGGCGATGAAGTGCCTGTGGGGCACGCATTACCTGCCGCACGACGCGAAGCACGAGCGTCAGCAGTACGACGTCGTCTCAACGCCGATCGACGAGCTGCGCAAGTCGCCGATCGGCGGGACGTGGGTCACGGTGCCGCGTGTCGATGACCTGACTCACGGCATCCAGCTGACGCGAGACGCGTTCAGCCAGAGCTGGTTCGATGCAGAAGGTTGCAAGCAAGGGATCGTTCACCTCGATAACTACGGCAAGCGGTGGAACGAATCCGCCGGCTGCTGGAGCGCGCAGCCGCTCAAAGATGTGCACACAGAAGCGGCCGACGCATATCGGCAGTTCGGCCAAAGCATTCACGCGCTCGGCTCGGGACTGACGCGCACACGCCGCGAACGCAATTGGAGAACCGCTTGAACACGAATAAGCCGCTGCTCGATGCGTCGGGCCGGCGCCTCTTTGGCGTCGGTGGCGCGCAGGCCTGGCGCACGCATGATGCCGGCGACTACATCGTCTCGCTGGAATGGGTCGATGCCGAGCCCGCCA
>DATCXY010000121.1:0-28385 GCA_036570585.1 Solimonas sp.
CACGATGCCGAGCTTCTCGAGGCCGCACAGCACGTAATAGGTGACATCGACCTCCCACCACTTGAAGCCCTGACGCGCCGAGGACATGTAGTAGTGATGGTTGTTGTGCCAGCCCTCGCCGAGCGACAGCAGCGCGAACAGCCAGTTGTTGCGGGAATCGTCACCGGTCAGGTAGCGCTGGCGACCGAGCACATGCACCAGCGAGTTGATGCAGAACGTCACATGCCAAAGCAGCACGGTCGACCAGATGAAGCCGATCACCAATGCTTGCCAACCACCCAGCAGCCAGACGCCGAGGCCGAGCGTCGCACCGGGCAACCAGTGATGACGATCGAGCCAGCGCAGTTCCGGGTACTTGGAAAAATCGGCAATGCGTTCGTAATTGGCCGCCTGCGCCTGCTTGTTGAAGACCCAGCCCAGATGTGCGAACCAGAAACCGTACTGGCGTGGCGAGTGCGCATCCAGCGGCGAGTCGGAGTTGCGGTGGTGGTCGCGATGCTTGGCCGCCCACCACAAGGCGCCGGACTGCAGCGAGGCTTGCGCGATCCACGCCAGCACAAACTGGAACACGCGACCGGTCTTGTAGGCCTTGTGCGAGAAGTAGCGGTGATAGCCGGCGGTGATGCCGAAGATGCGCACGAAGTACAGCGCCATGCACAGTGCGAACGTGCCCCAGCTGATGCCCGTCCAGATCGCAGCGAAACAGCCCACGTGGAAGGCGACGAACAGGGTCAGCATCGGCCAGCTCGACGGATCGATGCGACGGTTTTCTAGCGGCTTTTCCATACGGCGTTGAAGGCTGTCCAATAGGGCGCGGAGGGCGCGGTATCGTCGGGTCTTAAAGGCTTGTCACGAATCGTGTTCAGAACGGACTTTATTGGGCGCCGTGTTCGCGCGTCTCAAGGAAGCGCACGTCGGGAAAGCGCTCCCGCGTCATGCTCAGGTTGACCGAGCTCGACGCCAGGTAGACCAGCTGCCCGTAATGATCATGCGCGAGGCGCGCGTCGTTCTTGTCGCGAAATTCCTTGAGCTTTTTCGGGTCATCGACTTCGATCCAGCGCGCAGTGTGAACCTGCACCGGCTCGAACACCGACTCGACCTTGTACTCGTCACGCAGGCGGTATTGCACCACATCGAACTGCAGCACACCGACGGCGCCGAGGATGATGTCGTTGCTCATGATCGGTCGGTAAACCTGAGTGGCGCCCTCTTCGGAAAGCTGGTCGAGGCCCTTGTTGAGTTGCTTGGCCTTCAGCGGATCCTTGAGCACGACGCGACGGAACAGTTCCGGTGCGAAGTTCGGAATGCCGGTGAAGTTCAGTACTTCGCCTTCCGAGAACGAATCGCCGATCGAGATCGTGCCGTGGTTGTGCAGGCCGATGATGTCACCCGGATATGCTTCTTCGACGGTTTCGCGATCGGCCGCCATGAACACCAGCGCGTTCGACACCCGCACCACGCCGTTGAGCCGCACGCTGTGAATGTCCATGCCCTTGCGGTAGACGCCGGAGCAGACCCGCAGGAACGCGACGCGGTCGCGATGCTTGGGGTCCATGTTCGCCTGGATCTTGAACACGAAGCCGGTGAACTTTTCTTCCTGCGGCTGCACGTCGCGTTCACCCGCAGCGAGCCGAGCATGCCGGAACTGCGGCGGCGGCGCCCATTCGGTAAAACCATTCAGCAGTTCGCGCACGCCAAAGTTGTTGATCGCGGCGCCGAAGAATACCGGCGTCAGCTTGGCGGCAAGGTATTGCTCGCGATCGAAATCCGTGCCGGCCATCTGCAGCAGCTCGATCTCGTCGCGCAGTTGCTGATAGACACGGCCGAAGCGTTCCTCCAGACCGGGTGTGTTCAAACCGTCGACCGTCTCGATCTCGGAGACGCGATGCTTGTCGCCGCTATACAGATAGAAGCGATCTTCGAGCAGGTGATAAACGCCCTTGAAGTCGCGGCCCATGCCGAGTGGCCAGGTGATCGGCGTGCACTGCAGCCCGAGCACTTTCTCGACTTCGTCGAGCAGTTCCAGCGGCGGCCGGCCTTCGCGGTCGAGCTTGTTGATGAAAGTGACGATCGGCGTGTCGCGCAGCCGGCAAACTTCCATCAGCTTGATCGTGCGCGCTTCGACACCCTTGGCGGCGTCGATCACCATCAGCGCCGAGTCAACCGCCGTCAGCGTCCGATACGTGTCTTCGGAAAAATCCTCGTGTCCCGGTGTGTCGAGCAGGTTGACGATCTTGTCGTGATACGGGAACTGCATCACCGAGGTGGTGATCGAGATTCCGCGTTGCTGTTCGAGCGCCATCCAGTCCGAGGTCGCATGGCGATCCGCCTTGCGGCCCTTGACGGTGCCGGCAAGCTGGATCGCGCCGCCGAACAGCAGCAGCTTTTCGGTCAAGGTGGTCTTGCCGGCGTCGGGATGCGAAATGATGGCGAACGTGCGGCGGCGCGCCGCGCGCTCGGCGATGACACTCATGAGGTCCTCCGGGGTGGCGCGCATTGTACCCGCTGCCGGGACAGCCGGCGCCTGCGATCAAGCCGCCAGTACGCCCGCCTCGTAGGCGCGCAACCATTCGAGGAACTGCTCCTCCGGCATCGCGCGGCTGAAGTGGAAGCCCTGCATCAAGCGACAGCCGAGCTTCTGCATCAGCGCGATGTCATCGGCGGTCTCGACGCCTTCGACGATCAAGGCAATATCGAGCCGCGCGGCAAGCGCCACCATGCTGCGAATGATTTCCTGCGCACGCTCGTTGTCGATGGCGGCGCGCATCAGCACCGGATCGATCTTCAGGCCGTTGACGTCAAACCGGTAAAGGTGCGAGAGCGATGAATAGCCGGTGCCGAAATCGTCGAGCGCCAGGCGCACGCCGAGCGCGCGCAGCTCATCGAGCACCGCGCTGACATCATCAAGATTGCCCATCAATGCGGTTTCGGTGACTTCCGCACACAGCAGCTTCGGATCGATCTGGCTTTCGCTCAGCGCTTCGCGGACGATTTCCAGCACATTGGCCGACAGCAGTTTGGCCGACAAATTGAACGACAGGCTCAAGGTGTGGCCGCGCTGATTCCAGCCATGGAAAGTCTTGCAGGCGCGCGCCAGCACGGCGCGTGTCATGTCGCCAATCAGTTCCGAGCCTTCGGCGACGAAGATGAATTCACTGGGCAGCGTCACGCGGCCGTCCGGCTGGCGCCAGCGCGTCAGGGTTTCGGCGCCATAAACCTTGCGACGCGTCACATCGACGATCGGCTGGAAGAACGGCACGAACTGGCCTTGCCGCAGACCGCTGCGTATCTGCTCGGTCAGTGCCAGATGCCGGCGCAGGCGATGGGTATGGCCGCGTTCGCCAAAGCGCAGATGCCCGGCGCCTTCGCTGTGCGCGAGCCGCAGCGCCTCCATGCAGACATTGACGTACTCGTCGGGATCACGTGCATCGTCCGGGTACAGCGCGCCGCCGGCGCTCGTCGCCAGCAGGAAGCGCTGTCCGTCGACGTCGACCGGATGCGTCAGGCGCTGCATGACTTCGGCCGCGATCCGCTTCAGATCGACGCGCGTCACCGCCTCGCTGTTGCCGCGATCGATCAGCAGCGCAATGGTCTCGGCGTCGATGCGGAACGCTTGCGTCGGCAACACATCGAGTTCGTCGAGCCGCTCGCCGGCCGCCCGCATCGCCGCCTCGGCAAGCCGTGCGCCAAAGCCACTGCGGATCGCAACGTAGGTTTCGATGTTGAGCAACAGCAGGCCGTGCGTGCCGTCGATCGGGCGCAGGCGACGAACCTCGCGCAGCTCGGCTTCGAGACTGTTGCGATTGGGCAGCTGGCTGCCCGGATCGAGATAGGCGATGCGACGGATATGTTCGGCCTGTGCCTGAATGCGGCGCATGGCGCGAACGATGTCCCCGAACTCATCCTGCGTCTCGGCGACATTGGCGGTCGGCTGACGCCCGGTCAGCACGGCATTGAGGCTGGTGGTGACGGCGCCCAGCGGCCGCAGCAGGCGCCGATACGCGAATACCGATAATGCCAGCGAGAGTACGAGGGCACCGAACACCGCGCCCAGCGCCACGCCGAGGCGGTCACGCAGCCGCTGGAATTCAGCGGTCGTATCGCGCAATCCCTGGGCGTTGTCGCGCTCAAGCTGGCTCGACAAGCGCGGCATCGCATAACCCTCGATGTCGCGTGCGATCCCAACGATCTGCGCCGCTTGCGCGTCATCGATCGGTCCCGCCAGCAGGGTCTCCAGTTGTGCGTCTCGCGCGGTGATGAACTTGCGCAAGGCGTCCACACCCGGATCATCCCGGACCGGCATGAAGCTGATCTGGTTGCGCACGACCGCGCGTGCCGACTGCAGTCCGGCGATCGCCGCGCCCGGATCCTTGCCGGCGTCGACCGCAAGCCGGATCGCGCCAGCCTCGCGCAGCACATCGACCACTGCGCGCTGCAACACCACCGACATCGAGATGCGATTCGAGCGGCCAAGCAAGTCCGACTCCAGGTCGCGATCGACATCGAGCGAAGGCGCGATCACCAGCCCGGCCAACACAATGGCCAGGTTAACCAGGATCATGACCCCCAGCAGTTTGGTGCGAACGCTCATCCGGCCCATTCAGTGCATTGACCTGCCGCTTTAGGCAACATTGCCCGATTCTACGCTGTGGATAAAGATCCCTCGCGCGCAATGGTTACTATTCTTTACAAAGCGCTGCGCAACATTGCAGACCCCGGCCGTATAACGTGTTCGTCACATCCTGTGGCTTTGAAGAACCGGAGTCGAACATGAAATTTTCACTGACGATCGCGGCGCTGGCCGCCGTATTGGCCACCGCCGGTGTCCAGGCAGCAGGTCCGCAGGCTGCCCCCGCCAACCCGCAGCAGGCCGCCTACAGTGCCGGCCAGGACGGCGGCAGCCCGCCGCCCGATCATCGCAATCACGAACGGCGCGGCTTCGGTGGCCACGGCATGCACCGCGGTCATGGACACGGTTCGCCGCTGATGCGCGAGATACGCCGATTGCAGTTGAGCGATGCGCAGGATGACGCGATCGACGCCGTCTCCGTCAAACACCACGCCGAGCAGCGCGAACTGTTCAAGCGCCGTCGCGACCTGCATCGCGGATTCGCCAAGCTCGACCCGACCGCCAAGGACTACCGTAGCGCCAGCGCCAAACTCGCCGATCAGGCGGGCGAGGTCGCGCATGACGAGGTGGTATTGCGTAGCAGAATCGCCGCAGAGTTGATCGCGACGCTGACGCCGGAGCAGATCCAGCAACTGAAGACCGACCGTGCCGAGCGCGAAGCGCGGCGCGCCCAGCGCAAGCGCGGTCCGGCGGCCGATGATGCGGGCTAGTCGCCGTCGCGAGCCCAAGCGGAGCGCCTGCGGGCGCTCCGCTTTTTCACGTTGCTGTCTCCCCAGACCGGAACGCTTGCGTAAAGTGTGTCGATGAACGCCGATTCCGAACAGATTCAGGTTTTGCTGGCCGACGACGACATCGGCTTCTGCGAACTGCTCAGCGAGTATCTGAAAACCCAGGGCTTCGGCGTCAACGCCGTGCACGATGGCCTCGCGGCGATCGAACACGCCGAGCGCGGTATCTACGACGTGCTGGTCCTCGACGTGATGATGCCGAAGGCCGACGGCTTTCGCGTGCTCGAAAAGCTGCGCGCCAGTCAGCGTATTCCGGTCGTGATGCTGACTGCGCGCGGTGAAGACATCGACCGCATCGTCGGCCTCGAGCTCGGCGCCGACGATTACGTTTCCAAGCCGTGCAATCCGCGCGAACTGGCCGCGCGCCTGCGCGCCGTGCTGCGCCGCTCGCAACCAAGTACGGTCGAACAGGTGGCGCTGCGTTGTGGCGATGTCGAATTGCAGCCGGCCTCGCGCAGCGTGCGCCTCGACGGCAATGCGATCGAACTGACCGGCGCGGAATTCGACGTGCTGCGCATATTGATCGAAGACGCCGGCCAGGTGATCGCCAAGGATGATCTGTCGCGACGCGCGCTGAACCGCCGGCTCGGCGCGTTCGATCGTTCGATCGACATGCACATCAGCCGTCTGCGCCAGAAACTCGGCCCGCATCCGGACGGCACGCCGCGCGTGCGCTCGGTGCGCAATCGTGGCTACCTTTACGTCAACCCGGCATAACGATGCGCCTGCGCACGCGGCTGGTCCTGTGGTTCGTCGCGGCGATCATCGTCACTGTGTTGATGAGCTTCACGCTCGGCTCGCAGGTCTGGCGCCTGTTCTACAACGATTACGACGCCGGCCAGGACGCGCACGCCGCCGTACTCGTCTGGCAAAAGGGCGGCGACCGCGAACTCCGTCATTGGCTGCGTGAACAGCGTCGCGACGACGGCATCTTCCGCATGCTGCTGGACGAGAACGGTGAATCGCTGAGCGGCCGCGACGGTCCGCCACCGCCGCGGCTACGCGAGGCCATCGCGGCGGCTGAAGCCGGCAACAACATCGTGCAGCTGCCAGGCGGCGGGCGGTTACGCACGGCGATCGTCGTCAGCCAGGACGGGCGAAGCCTGCGCTGGGTGGCCGTACAGCCGCCGCCGCGCGGCCCGGACGTGCGGCGCATCGACACGCTGCTGCTGCTCGCGATCGGCGTGATCGTCGTCAGCTTCGCCGCATGGCTGATCGCGCGGCGCATCACCCAGCCCATTTCCGCTCTGCAAGCCGCCAGCCGCGCCGTCGCCGAAGGCCGTCTCGATGCGCGCGTAGCAGCCGACACCAGCGAACGCCGTGACGAGATCGGCGCACTGGCGCGTGACTTCAACGAGATGGCAGCTCGCCTGCAACGCCTGCTCGATTCACAGCAACAATTGTTGCGTGACATCTCGCACGAGCTGCGCTCACCGCTCGCGCGCCTGCGCATCGCCACCGAACTGGCACGCGACACGCACACCGAAGCGCAGTTCGACCGCATTGAACTGGAAGCCGACAAGCTCGAAGACATGATCGCGCAGCTGCTGCTGATCGCCCGTCTCGAACATCGCGAAACGCCGCTGGCGACCGAGATCTTCGCGCTCGATGAAATCCTTGAATCGGTTTGCGAGGACGCCGGCTTCGAAGCCCAGACCCGCGGCATTGCCGTAAACAGCGAACTGGTACCGGAACTCAATGTGCGCGGCCAGCCGGCGCTGCTGCACAGCGCCATTGAAAATGTCGTCCGCAACGCCGTGCGCTACACGCCCGATCACAGCAGCGTGACCGTGCGCCTGCGCAAACTCGGCGCGGACTGCGTGATCGAGGTCGAGGACTGCGGTCCCGGCATTCCGCAAGATCGCATCGAATCGGTATTCCAGCCGTTCGTGCGCCTCTCGCAGGCGCGCGATCGCGCCAGCGGCGGTTACGGTCTTGGTCTCGCGATCGCCAAGCGCGTCATCGACGCCAGCGGCGGCCACATCAGTGCGCGCAATCGCGACAGCGGCGGCCTGCAGGTCAGCATTGACTTGCCGCTGGCCAGTGCCTGAAGCGGCTGCGCCACAACACGGCCTTCGATTAAGATGACGCCCCGCCGCGCGGGCCTATAGCTCAATTGGTTAGAGCAGAAGACTCATAATCTTTTGGTTCCAGGTTCAAGTCCTGGTGGGCCCACCAAAACCCCATCCGCAGACGTGCGCAGCCGTCCGGATAACTTGATTCTTGCGCGGATTTCCCTAGGCATTCGGTTTTTCAGCGTCCCCCACTGTCCTGGGGCGTCCAGTGCCTGCATCGGGTAACTTTCCGGGTAACCCGGAGGCGGCGGGGTAACCCCCTGACGAACCAGCGCTCGTTAAGGTGACATTACCCGCACGCCTGGCATGCACTTTTCAGCCGCCTTCAAACCTTCACGGACTTCATCTCGAGTACGTCGCTGATGCACGCGCCGTCCCAGACGTATTGGTAATGGCGAGTCTGGATGTGCGCCGCCACGAGATCGGGATAGAACGCGGCGACGCATTCGCCACCGCGATGGCGGACGCTTCGGTAGACGAGGCCATCCGAACCGATAGCACGCAACGCCTTGGCACGCGCCTGGCTCGCTTCGTAATGATCCGGATCGTGTTCGGCTGGATAGCCGCTGCGCAGGTCGTGCAGGGCGCCGCGCACGCCAGTTTTGTAGCAACGCATTTCGACACGAAGCGGCGGTTCGCGGGTATAGGCGAGGAATTGCGCGCTGTGGTGCACGGTTTCGCGAATCGCCGTCACTTCTTCGTGCGCGGCGTAGAGCACGCCGAAGGTGCCGTCACTGAAACGCGAGCCTGCGGGATTCAGGTGGGTGAAGGCCGCCATGATCGGTGTCGTGCCATGGCCTGTCACCCGTCTGCTGCGCGGGACGAGTTCGAATTGCCCGAGCTCGTCACGCAACCTGGGATTGGTCAGTCCTTCGATTTCGGCAATTGCCGCGAGGTCATCGGGATCCGCGACCCGATCAAAGAGGCCGACCGGCGGAAACCGGCTTGGCACGATTCGCCACGCGGTCCGCCAGTGAATCTGCGCAATCGGCGGTTGCTTGGCCTTAGCCACCGCGCTGTGCGTCCAGGTAGGACCGGACGACGAACAGATCGGCGACATTGCCAGACAGCATGCGATCGAGCGCCGACCTGCTGCCGAACAACGGCGCTTCGTTCGGTCGCTTGATCCAGGCATCGGCGCGCTCGGCTTGCGGAAACAGGATTTGCAACGCCTTGTAGATGCCGAGGACGTAGCTGATGCGCTCCATCACGTCCCGGCTCAGCGAACCGGTTTTCTGCCGTTTCCAATGGAAAAACGTCGATTCGGGCGGGCTTCCGAGCAGGACCATCTCTTCGCGTGCCTTCAGCCCCCACGCCTCCGTGATCCGGAAGAATGTACGCAGCGCCGGACCATTCAGGTCCTTTTCGACGGGCGTCTTGAGCGATTTCGGCTCCGTCACTGGGACTCCATCAATATAGTTACTATGGGTTTACTATATTGACAGAGTCCCACTTATTCAACGGTGCGGCGATCAATTTGCGTCGTTTCGTCTTGCCCCGAAGGTCACGGCGCGAGCAGCGGACAACCCGTCTTGGCCTGCAGATCGGCCATCGTCACGTCCGGTGCAATCTCGCGGACCTGCAATCCATCTGGCGTCACGTCGATCACTGCAAGATCCGTGATGATGCGATCGACGACGCCGACGCCGGTCAGCGGCAGATCGCATTTTTCGAGAATCTTTTTCGCGTCGCCCTTGGCGGTGTGCTCCATCAAGACGATGACGCGATCGACGCCGGCGACCAGATCCATCGCACCGCCCATGCCCTTGACCATCTTGCCGGGAATCATCCAGTTGGCGAGATCGCCTTTCTCGGACACCTGCATCGCGCCGAGGATCGACAGATTGATGTGGCCGCCGCGAATCATCGCGAACGAATCGGCACTGCTGAAATATGCGCTGCCGGGCAGTTCGGTAACGGTATGCTTGCCGGCATTGATGAGGTCCGCATCGACTTCGTCGTCACGAGGGAACGGCCCGATGCCCATCAGACCGTTTTCGCTCTGCAGCCAGACATCCATGCCGTCCGGAATGAAGTTGGCGACCATTGTCGGCAGGCCGATGCCGAGGTTCACATAAAAGCCGTCCTGCAGCTCCTGCGCGGCACGCGCGGCCATCTGATCATGAGTCCAAGCCATCTTAATTACTCCTCACGGTGCGCTTTTCGATGCGCTTTTCCGGGCTCGCGTTGTGGACGATGCGCTTCACGTAGATGCCCGGCGTGTGAATCTGGTCCGGATGAAGTTCGCCGACCTCGACGATCTCCTCGACTTCGGCGACGCACATCTTGCTCGCGGTCGCGACCATCGGATTGAAGTTGCGTGCGGTCTTGCGGAACACGAGATTGCCGGCGCGATCGGCCTTCCAGGCCTTCACCAGTGACAGGTCGGCGCGCAGGCTCTTTTCCATCACGTACCAGTGGCCGTCGAACTCGCGCGTTTCCTTGCCTTCGGCAACCAGCGTGCCGTAGCCGGTACGCGTGTAGAACGCTGGAATGCCGGCGCCGCCGGCGCGCAGTTTTTCGGCGAGCGTGCCCTGCGGCGTGAATTCGAGTTCGAGTTCGCCTGCGAGAAACTGCCGTTCGAATTCCTTGTTTTCACCGACGTACGACGAAATCATTTTTTTGACCTGTCGCGAATTCAGCAGCACGCCGAGGCCGAAACCATCAATGCCGGCATTGTTGCTGATCACGGTCAGATTCTTCTTGCCAGTGTCACGCAGCGCCGCGATCAACGCTTCCGGAATGCCGCACAGTCCGAAGCCGCCGACCGCCAGCGTCATGCCATCCTCGATCACGCCTTCAAGCGCGGCAGCCGCGCTCGGATAAAGCTTGTTCATATCGTCTCCTCAGCTTTTCTATTCGGTCTGCGCGCGTCGCCGCACTCAGCCCTTCGCTTCAAACTCGACCAGCTCTGCGCCTTCCTTGACCTGCTCGCCGACCTGACACAGAAACGAGACGAGCTTGCCGTCGGCCGGCGCGCACACCGTCATCTCCATCTTCATCGCTTCCATCACCAGCAGCGCATCGCCCTTCGCAACGCTGGCGCCGGCCTCGACCAGCAGCGCGACGATCTTGCCGGGCATTGGCGCGGTCAGGCCACCCTGCGCCTCGTCCTCCTCGCCAACGTGCGCGAGCGGGTCGCAATGATGAACGATGTGATGCCGTCCGCGCATGAAAAGATGCAGTGCTTCACCCTGCACGACGACATCCGCGTCGAGCTTGGTGTCGCCGATCACGAAACGCAGCTGCGTCGTCGACAGACGCGTGACACGCGCGGACTGCCCGCCGAGTCGATAGCCCGTGGGCTCGTAGCCAACATGCACATCGCAGCTTTGGGTGCCCGCCGTGAACCGCAGCGTGCGCAGCTGTGTGCCATTGACACGCCAGCCGTCGGCGATCGCCCACGGCGAGTCGGCCTGCGCCGCGCTGCGCTCGGCGTCCCGTGCGATACAAGCCAAGGCCGCGACCTCGAATGCTTCCTGCGGCACCTCGACCTGCGGCGGCAGCAACACTTCACGCTCGCGCTCGATCAGGCCGGTATCGACTTGCCCGCTGCGGAACAGCGGATGGTCGATCAAGCGCGACAGGAACGCGATGTTCTGACCGACGCCGACCACGTGCATCTGCGACAGCGCCAGCAGCATGCGCTCGACCGCCGCCTCACGCGTCCGATCCCAGACGATCAGCTTGGCGAGCATCGGGTCGTAATGCGGCGTGACTTCGTCGCCCTGTTCGACGCCGGTGTCGAGCCGCACGTGTGCCGACGCGTCCGGTGCCGCGAAATGCACGAGCCGACCGATCGACGGCAGGAAGCCCTTCTCCGGCTCTTCGGCATAAAGGCGCACTTCGATCGAATGGCCGTTGAGTGGTACTTGCTCCTGCGTCAACGGCAAGGCCTCGCCGGCGGCAACACGCAACTGCCATTCGACCAGATCGAGCCCGGTGATCATCTCGGTCACCGGATGCTCGACCTGCAGGCGCGTGTTCATTTCCATGAAATAGAAGTTCATGGCACCGCCGGAACCGGCGTCGGGACCATCGCCATCGGCGATGAACTCGACGGTGCCGGCGCCGACATAGCCGACCGCGCGCGCGGCATCGCAGGCCGCCTGCCCCATCGCCTGGCGCTGTTCTCCCGAGATGCTCGGTGCCGGTGCTTCCTCGACGACTTTCTGGTGACGCCGCTGCGCCGAGCAATCGCGCTCGTACAGGCTGATGGTATTCCCCATCTGATCGGCGAACACCTGAATCTCGATGTGGCGCGGACGCTGCAGATATTTTTCGATCAGCACGCGATCGTCGCCGAAGCTCGCGCGCGCCTCACGTTGGCACGACAGCAGCGCCGCCGCGAATTCGGCGCTGGCATTGACGACGCGCATGCCCTTGCCGCCACCGCCCGCCGACGCCTTGATCAGTACCGGATAGCCGATGCCGTCCGCCTCGTGCTGCAAGTGCGCAGGATCCTGATCGTCGCCGTGATAGCCCGGCACCAGCGGCACGCCGGCTTTCGCCATCAGCGATTTCGCCGCGGACTTCGAGCCCATCGCGCGAATGCTCGCGACCGGCGGTCCGATGAAGACGATGCCCGCGGCCTCGCACGCCGCGCAGAACGCTTCGTTCTCGGACAGAAATCCGTAGCCGGGATGGATCGCCTGTGCGCCGGACTGCTGCGCGACTTCGATGATCCGTTCGATGCGCAGATAGCTTTCGCGCGAAGCTGCCGGGCCGACGCAATACGCTTCGTCGGCAAGCCGCACATGGCGCGCACCGGCGTCGGCTTCGGAATAGACGGCGACGGTGCGAATGCCGAGCCGGCGGCAGGTCTTGATGACGCGGCAGGCGATTTCGCCGCGATTGGCAATCAGGATTTTCGTGAACATGCTCAGCTCACATCCGGAACACGCCGAAGCGTGTGTCCGCGATCGGTGCGTTGGCGGCGGCGGCGAGGCCGAGCCCGAGAGTGCGGCGGGTCTGCGCGGGATCGACGATGCCGTCATCCCAGAGCCGGGCGGTCGCGTAGTACGGACTGCCCTGCGCGTCGAACTGTTCGCGGGTCGGCGCCTTGAACGCGGCTTCGTCTTCAGCGCTCCAGGACTTTCCCTGCGCTTCGAGCGAATCGCGACGCACGGTCGCGAGCACGTTGGCGGCCTGTTCACCGCCCATCACCGAGATCTTCGAGTTCGGCCAGGTCCAAAGGAAGCGCGGCGAATATGCACGACCGCACATGCCGTAGTTGCCGGCGCCGTACGAGCCGCCGATCAGCACCGTGAATTTCGGCACCTGCGCGGTCGCCACCGCCGTCACCATCTTCGCGCCGTGGCGCGCGATGCCTTCATTCTCGTATTTGCGGCCGACCATGAAGCCGGTGATGTTCTGCAGGAATACCAGCGGGATCTTGCGCTGCGCGCACAGCTCTATGAAGTGCGCGGCCTTCTGTGCCGATTCCGAAAAGAGCACACCGTTGTTGGCGACGATGCCGACCGGATAGCCGTGCACGTGCGCGAAACCGGTCACCAGCGTCGTGCCGAAGCGCGCCTTGAATTCGTCGAAGCGTGAACCGTCGACGATGCGCGCGATGATCTCGCGCACGTCGAACGGCTTGCGCGTGTCGCTCGACACCACGCCATAGATTTCTTCGGGATCGTAGCGCGGCGCCTCCACGGCCTGCGGCTGCAGCGACAACGTGCGCGGGCCGAGATTGCCGACCAGCCGCCGCACGATCGCGAGCGCGTGCGCGTCGTTTTCCGCGAGATGGTCGGCGACGCCGGAGATGCGCGTATGCACATCGCCGCCACCGAGATCCTCGGCGCTGACGACTTCACCGGTTGCGGCCTTCACCAGCGGCGGACCGCCGAGGAAGATCGTGCCCTGGTTGCGGACGATCACCGCCTCGTCCGACATCGCCGGCACGTACGCGCCACCGGCGGTGCACGAGCCCATCACGCAGGCGATCTGCGGGATGCCGAGCGCGGACAGATTGGCCTGGTTGTAGAAAATGCGGCCGAAGTGCTCCTTGTCCGGAAACACTTCGTCCTGCATCGGCAGGAACGCGCCACCGGAGTCGACCAGATACAGACACGGCAGACGATTCTCGCGCGCGATTTCCTGTGCGCGCAGATGCTTCTTGACCGTGATCGGGTAGTAACTGCCGCCCTTGACGGTGGCGTCGTTGCCGACGATCACGCATTCGCGACCCTGCACGCGCCCGATACCGCCGACCGCGCCGGCACTCGGCACGTCGCCGCCGTACATGCCATCGGCGGCCAGCGGCGAGAATTCGAGAAACGGCGTGCCCGGATCGACCAGCAGATCGATGCGATCGCGCACCAGCAGCTTGCCGCGTGCGACATGCTTCTGCCTCGCCTTTTCGGAGCCGCCGAGCGCGGTGCGCGCGGTCTTGTCGCGCAACTCGTCGACCAGTGCGCGCAACGCGCTACTGTTGGCACGGAATTCGTCGCTGCCGGTGCGCAGCTTCGATGCAATGACACTCATTAAACGGTCTCCCCGAACAACTCGCGGCCAATCAGCATGCGACGGATTTCCGAAGTCCCCGCGCCGATCTCGTAAAGCTTGGCGTCGAGCCACAAGCGCGCGACCGGAAATTCATTGATGTAACCATTACCGCCCAGCGCCTGGATCGCTTCACCCGCCATCCATGTCGCCTTCTCGGCCGAATACAGGATCGCGCCGGCGGCATCCTTGCGCGTGGTCTGGCCACGATCGCAGGCGCGCGCGACCGCATACACATACGCGCGGCAGACATTGAAGCCGACGTACATGTCGGCGAGCTTGCCCTGCATCAGCTGGAACTCGCCGATCGCCTGACCGAACTGCTTGCGCTCGTGCACGTACGGCACCACCGCGTCGAGACAGGCCGCCATGATGCCGAGCGGACCGCCGGACAACACCACGCGTTCGTAGTCGAGCCCAGACATCAGCACGTTGACGCCGCGGCCGACGCCGCCCAGCACGTTTTCCTCGGGCACTTCGCAATCCTGGAACACCAGCTCACAAGTGTTGGAGCCGCGCATGCCGAGCTTGTCGAGCTTCTGCGCGGTCGAGAATCCCTTGAAGCCCTTCTCGACGATGAATGCAGTAATGCCGCGCGAGCCGGCCGCCAGATCGGTCTTGGCATAGACGATCAGCGTGCTCGCGTCCGGACCATTGGTGATCCACATCTTGTTGCCGTTGAGCACATAGCGGTCGCCCCGCTTGTCGGCGCGCAATTTCATGCTGACGACGTCGGAACCGGCGCCCGGCTCGGACATCGCCAGTGAACCGATGTGCTCGCCGCTGATCAGCTTCGGCAGGTACTTCCGTTTCTGCGCATCGCTGCCGTTCTTCGTCAGCTGGTTGACGCACAGATTCGAGTGCGCGCCGTACGACAGGCCGATCGACGCCGACGCACGCGAGATTTCCTCCATCGCCACCACATGCGCGAGGTAACCCATCGGTGTGCCGCCGTAGGCTTCCTCGGCGGTCAGGCCGAGCACGCCGAGTTCGCCGAGCTTCGGCCACAGCGCGTTCGGAAATGCGTTGTCGCGATCGGTCTGCGCCGCCAGCGGCGCAATCTCGCGGCGCGCGAATTCCTGCACGGCCTCACGCAACTGGTCGATGTCTTCGCCAAGCGCGAAGTCGAGACTGACGCTGTTCATATCTGTACGCGCTCCGACGCGGCAGGCAATATCGCGGCAACGGGAATGAGGGAACCGACCGGACCCCGGCCGTGGCGCGCAGTTTACGGGCAAAGCCGAAAATAGTGAACTTGAATTCACAAATTTAACTAGACTTCACAAATGGCCTATCAGCGCTCGACCCTGATGCAGGAGCGGCTGGCGGAGAACCGCCAGCGGATCCTGCAATCCGCCCGCAAGCTCGTCGCCAGGGGCGGCTTCCGGATGGCGGCGATCGCCGCGGTCGCCGAGGACTGCGGCCTGTCGACCGGCGCCATCTATCGATACTTTCCGTCGAAGTCGGCGCTGTTCATTGAAGTGCTCAGTTCAGCCGTCGCGCACGAGTGCGAAATCCTCGCCGAGATCGTCGACGGCGATGGCACGGCGACGCAGCGGCTGCGCGACGCCGTCGAGTCGTTCGCAAGGCGCGCGCTGCAGGGGCCGTATCTGGCATATGCGTTCATCGCCGAACCGGCCGATCCGGACGTCGAAGCCGCGCGCATCCTGTGCCGTCGCGACTTCGGCGATGTGTTCAAGCGCTTGCTGCGCAAGGGCATTGCCAGCGGCGAATTTCCAAAGCAGTCGGTCGATGTCAGTGCCGCCTGCATCGTCGGCGCATTCACCGAGGCGCTGGTGCGGCCCGTCGAGCATGCGACCAAACCGAAGTCCGGTGACGCGCTGGTTCGCGCGATCGTCGAGTTTTGCGCGCGCGCCGTCACCCGCACGGCCTGACTGCGACAGCGCTCATTCAGCACACATGCAGTCACGCTCTGCGATAAGAGCGGGACCGCTCAGCCCGGTACGGCCTGTCACACGGCATGCTGACGGAATTCGGGCGTCGTAGATATGAAGCGCAGGACGCGCTTGCCAATCCTCCAGCACAAGGACGTGCCATGGCGACTGCAACAGTGGGTGATTTCATTCTCGAACGTCTCAGCGAGTGGGGCGTGAAACGCATCTTCGGCTTTCCGGGCGACGGCATTAATGGCCTGATGGGCGCGATGGGCCGCGCTGCGGACCGCTTCGACTACATTCGCGTGCGACACGAGGAAATGTCCGCGTTCATGGCGGGCGCACACGCCAAGTACACCGGCGAAGTCGGTGTTTGCATGGCGACCTCCGGGCCCGGCGCGCTTCATCTTCTGGCCGGGCTGTACGACGCCAAAATGGATCACATGCCGGTGGTCGCGATTGTCGGCCAGCAGGCGGTATCGGCGCTCGGCAGCGACTTCCAGCAGGAGGTCAACCTGGCGGCGGTGTTTGAAGACGTTTCTGATTACACACAGACCATCGCCACGCCAGCGCAGGCGCGTCACGTGATCGACCGCGCCCTGCGTATCGCCGCCGCGGAACGCACCGTGACCTGCATCATCGTGCCGAACGACGTGCAGATGATGGACGCCGTACCCAGCCCGCCGCGGGCACATGGCAACAATTATTCGAGCGTCGGCTATGCACCGTCGCATCCGGTGCCGTCGGCCGAGGCATTGCAGCATGCGGCCGACATTCTCAACAGCGGTGAGAAGGTCGCGGTGCTGTCCGGTGCCGGCGCATTGCACGCAACCGATGAGGTGATCGAGGTCTGCGAGCTGCTCGGCGCGGGTGTCGCCAAACCGCTGCTCGGCAAGGCTTCGGTACCGGACGACCTGCCGTACGTCACCGGCTCGATCGGCCTGCTCGGCACCGAGCCGAGCTACTGGATGATGAATCGCTGCGACACGCTTTTGATGATCGGCACGACATTCCCGTACGCCGAGTTCCTGCCGAAGGACGGTCAGGCGCGCACGGTGCAGATCGATCTGTCGTCGCGCAATGTCGGCATGCGTTATCCGACCGAGGTCAATCTGATCGGCGATTCGGCGGAAACGCTGCGTCGCCTGATTCCATTGTTGAAGCGCAAGGACGATCGCAGCTGGCGCGACAGCATCGAGAAACGTGTCGCGACCTGGTGGGAGGATTCCGAAGCGCGCGCGATGGCGTCCGCTGATCCGATCAACCCGCAGCGCGTGTTCTGGGAGCTGTCGCCGAAGCTCCCGCACGACGTGATCCTGTGCGGTGACTGTGGCTCGCACACCAACTGGTACGCACGCGACATCAAGCTGCGGCGCGGCATGATGGGCTCGCTGTCCGGCAAGCTCGCGAGCATGGGCAGCGGCGTGCCGTATGCGATCGCCGCCAAGATGGCACATCCGCAGAGACCAGTGATCGCGATGGTCGGCGATGGCGCGATGCAGATGAATGGCAATGCCGAGCTGCTGACGGTCAAGCAGTACTGGAAGCGCTGGCAGGATCCGCGCTTCATCGTCATGGTGCTGGCCAATCACGATCTCAATCAGGTCACTTGGGAGCAACGCGCACTGGCCGGTGATCCGAAATTCGAGGCCGCGCAGAACGTCGTCGATTTTCCATACTCGCGCTATGGCGAGATGCTCGGCTTCAAGGGCATCCGCGTCGACAAGCCGGATGACATCGGCGCGGCCTGGGATCTGGCGCTGACATCCGATCGCCCGGTCGTCATCGAGTTCATCACCGACCCCGATGTGCCGCCGCTGCCGCCGCATATCACCTGGGAACAGGCCAAGGCGCTGATGGGTACGTTGCGCAAGGGCGATCCAGATGAAGGCGGCATCATCAAGCAGAGTGCCAAGCAGCTGCTCGCGTCGTTCGGCGCCACGGTCGACTGACGGAGCCATGCGTGCGGGGCGCCGCCGTCATCGACGAGCTTCGCGTCCACGCTTGCCGGATTGCGACCGACAGCGAGGAATGCGATGGCAGCTTGTGCTGGTCGGCAACCGAGCTGATCGTCGTCGAGCTGCGCGCGGGCGCGGTCAGCGGGTTCGGCTACAGCTACACGCAGGCCGTGCCGGCCGCGGCGCTGGTGCGGGACAAGCTGCGTGACATCGTGGTGGGGGCCAACCCCTACGATCTGCCGCAGCTTTGGCAACAGATGAATGCGGCGCTGCGCAATCTTGGCCGTCCCGGTCTCGGCCTGATGGCAATCGCCGCTGTCGACATTGCCCTGTGGGATATCAAGGCGAGGCTGCTCGGCATTTCACTCGCCCGGCTGTTCGGCCGCGCACGCGAATCAGTGCCCGTCTACGGCAGTGGCGGTTTCACCAATTACGACGATGCGCAGCTCAAGACGCAGCTTGGCGGCTGGGCACGCGACGGTATCTGCGCCGTCAAGATCAAGATCGGCAGTGATCCACACGATGATCCGCGCCGTGTGCGGCTCGCGCGCGAGGCGGTCGGCCCCGCGGTTGCGCTGATGGTCGATGCCAATGGCGCGCTGGATCGCGTCGCGGCACTGGCGCTCGCGAATGAACTGGCCGCGTTCGGCGTCTGCTGGTTTGAAGAACCGGTGTCGTCCGACGATCTCGCCGGTCTGCGCTGGTTGCGTGATCGCGCACCGCCGGGCATGGCGATCACCGCCGGCGAATATGGCTGGGACGCGCGATACTTTCACCGCATGCTCGCAGCCGGCGCCGTCAGTGTCTTGCAGGCCGACGCCACGCGTTGCGGCTACACCGGATTTTTGCAGGCGGCGACGCTGTGCGACAGCCATCAGGTTCCCTTGTCGGCGCACTGCGCACCCGCCATCCACGCGCCGATCTGCGCGGCCGTGCCGCGACTCAAGCACCTCGAATATTTCCACGATCACACGCGCATCGAGAAACGCTTGTTCGATGGCCTGCCGACGTTGCGTGACGGCGCGCTATGGCCCGATCCCGATTCGCCGGGGCATGGCCTGACGCTGAACCGCGAGGAGCTTGCCCGCCATGCCTGCTGACGCTTCTCAAGCACTCAAGCCGCGGCCCTCGCCGGGCCCGTTCGATCGGGCAGCCGCGGCGAGGCTCGAATCCGAATTGCAGCGCACGACCAAGGCCGAGGTCCGCTTCGACGGTGGCAGCCGTGCGCTGTACGCGACCGACGGCTCGATCTATCGCCAGGTGCCGATCGGCGTGGTCATTCCACGCAGCGTCGATGATGTGATGGCGACGCTTGCCGCGTGCCGCGCGCACGACGCGCCTGTGTTGATGCGCGGCGGCGGCACCAGCCTCGCCGGGCAATGCTGCAATGTCGCCGTCGTCATCGACTGCTCGAAGTACCTCACCGGCATCGTCGCGATTGACGCCGAACGCAAGCGCGCACGCGTGCAGCCCGGTTGCGTGCTCGATGATCTGCGCGACGCTGCCGAACAGCAGCATCTGACCTTTGGTCCCGATCCGGCCACGCACGCACACAACACGCTCGGCGGCATGATCGGCAACAACTCCTGTGGCGTGCATTCGGTGATGGCCGGCCGCACCGTCGATAACGTGCACTCGCTCGACATCGTCACCTACGACGGCTTGCGCATGACAGTCGGTCCGACCTCCGACGCCGAGTACGAACAGATCCTCGGTGAAGGTGGTCGCCGCGCGGAGATCTATCGCGCATTGCGTGATCTTCGCGATCGCTATGCCGATCTGATACGCGAGCGCTTTCCAGACATTCCGCGCCGCGTCTCCGGCTATTCGCTCGACGAGTTGCTGCCGGAGAACGACTTCAACGTCGCGCGCGCGCTGGTCGGCGCCGAAGGCAGTTGCGTGACCGTGCTCGAAGCCGAGCTGCGGCTGGTCGACTCGCCGCGCGCGCGCACCTTGCTGGTGCTGGGCTACGAAGACGTTTATTGCGCCGGCGACCACGTGCCGGAAATTCTCAAGCACCAACCGGTCGGGCTCGAAGGCATCGACGGCCTGCTCGTCGATTACATGAAGCGCAAGAACCTGCACCCGAGGAATCGGGCCCTGTTACCCCAGGGCGGCGGCTGGTTGCTGGTCGAGTTCGGCGGCGCCGACAAGCGCGAAGCCGATGCGCGCGCGATGAAGCTGATGGATCAGCTGCGTGATGAACACGGCGCACCGTCGATGAAACTGTTCGACGATCCGCAAGAAGAGCTGTTGCTCTGGAAAGTTCGCGAATCGGGGCTTGGTGCCACCGCGTTCGTTCCCGGCGAGAAGAACACGCATCCCGGTTGGGAAGATGCCGCGGTTGCGCCGGACAAGGTCGGCGACTATTTGCGCGATTTCAAGAAACTGCTCGACCGCTACGACTACAAGGCGGCGCTGTACGGACATTTCGGTGACGGCTGCATTCACTGTCGCATCGACTTCGATATCGGCTCGACGGACGGCGTCCGCAAGTGGCGCGGCTTCATGGACGAGGCCGCCGATCTGGTCCTCCGTTACGGCGGCTCTTTGTCCGGCGAGCATGGCGACGGTCAGGTGCGCGCGAGCCTGCTGCCGAAGATGTATGGCGCGGAACTGATGCAGGCGTTCCGCGAGTTCAAGGCGATCTGGGATCCGCAGCAGCGCATGAATCCGGGCAAGAAGATCGAGCCGTATCCAATGGATGAGGATCTTCGCAGTGGTCCGGATCGCCATCCACCATTATTGAAAACGCAGTTCGCGTATCCGGATGATCATCAGAGCTTCAACCACGCCGTCACCCGCTGCGTCGGCGTCGGCAATTGTCGCAATCACAGCGGCGGCGTGATGTGCCCGAGCTACCGCGGTACGCGTGAAGAGCAATACTCGACGCGTGGCCGTGCGCGGCTGTTGTTCGAGATGACCGAGCACGGCCCGATCGACGATGGCTTTGCCAACGCAACCGTTCACGATGCGCTGGACCTGTGTCTTTCATGCAAGGGCTGCAAGAGCGATTGCCCGGTCAACGTCGACATGGCGACCTACAAGGCCGAGTTCATGTCGCATCATTATCGAGGTCGGCTGCGGCCGCGTGCCGCGTACGCCATGGGCCTGATCTGGTGGTTCAGTCGCATCGCCAGCCACATGCCGCGATTCACCAACATCGTGCTCGGGGTGCCGCTGTCCGGACGCTTCGTCAAATGGCTTGGCGGTCTCGCCGAACAGCGCACGCTGCCGCGCTATGCGAACCAGACCTTCACGAACTGGTTCGCTCATCGCGACGCGCCGCCAGCACCTTCGAATGCCGGAGACGTGTTGCTATGGCCGGATACCTGGAACAACTATTTCCATCCCGAGCCCTTGTGCGCTGCAGTACGCGTGCTCGAAGCGGCCGGCTATCGGGTCCGTATCCCGAAGCGGAAGCTGTGTTGTCAGCGTCCGCTGTATGCCGAGGGCATGCTCGATCTGGCGAAGCACGAGCTCGCACGCATTCTTGATGCATTGGCTCCGGATCTGGCGCGCGGCGTGCCGGTCGTCGGACTGGAACCATCGTGCATGGCGAGCTTCCGCGACGAGTTGCCGCGTCTGTTTCCGGCAGACGAACGTGCGCGAAAGCTCGCTGACAACAGCTTCCTGCTCAGTGAATTTCTTGAACGCGAGAACTGGCAACCGCCACCCCTGCCTCGCCGGCTGATGGTGCAGACACATTGCCACCATCACGCCTCGCTCGATGTCGATGCCGAGAAAAAGCAGTTGCAACGCCTCAATGCGACGGTCGACTGGCTCGACGCCGGCTGCTGCGGCATGGCCGGCAGTTTCGGATTTCGCGCGAGCAGCTACGAACTGTCGCAGACGATCGCCGAGCAGTCGCTGCTGCCGGCAGTACGCGCGGCAGATGACTCGACCGTGATCGTCGCCAATGGCTTTTCGTGTCGCGAGCAGATCCGCCAGGGCAGCGGCCGCCACGCACTGAACTTCGCTGAGGTCATCGATCTCGCGCTGCGCGAGCAACCGGTGCCCGAGCACGCACCTGGAGAGGACCGATGACGATGGGCAAGCTGCGCTGGGCGATTCCCGAAGGTTTTCTGCCCGACAAGGGCCCGCACGCCGATGATCGCGAGCTCGCCAGCCACGAGGCCGCCTGCATCCTCAACACCAACGATCGCGATGCGCGGCTCGTTCTGACTCTCTATTTCAGCGATCGCGAACCGGTCGGTCCGTACCACATCATGGTGCCGGCGCGACGCGCGCTGCACCTGCGCTTCGATGATCTACGCGATCCCGAGCCGATTCCGCGCAACACCGATTACGCCAGCCTGTTCGAGTCCGATCTGCCGGTCGTGATCCAGCACACGCGTCTCGACGCGCGGCCTGGGCAGCGCGCCCTGATCACGACGCTCGCGCACGGCTGTGACTGAGCGGCGGGCGGGCCGCTGCGCACGTCCTGACGAAATGTTGTGGGGCTTGAATCGCGGCTTAGCCGGACACGCTCTTGATCTGCTGCCAGCCTTGGACCGGGTCGAAGCTCCAGCGCACGCCACACCCCAGACACATGAACGATTGCCGCGATGGACTCCGCGCACCTTCACCGCACCGGACCACCGGTGCAGTCTCGACCAGGCCGCGGTGCGGCAACGCGGAGATGGCGCCGCGGAGCAGCGCATCACATTCCGTGCATTGAGGGATCATCACGCATTCCCGTGGCCGCCCGACGCGACTTAGTTGTACGGGCCTCGCGAAGGCATATCGCGGACGATCGGCTTCCAGACGGCACGAAAATGTCGGGAGACTTCCTCGGTGACCGTCAGTCTTCCGCAGTGATCGCGCTGCAACCAGCCAGCCTTCACCAGCCGCGCTTCATCTTCGGCGAACGGCTTGCCCGGAGACTGTTGCTTGAACAGCTGATAGAGAAAACTGAAATCGTGATCGCTACAGCCGGTGGGAAACGGCATGGCGAAACTCGGTAGCGAATGGATAGGCATTTTGCGCGCATTTGTCGCGTGCGGCAAAGACGGCGTTGATCGATAACGACTTCACTTCGCGGATTTTGCCTTTGCAGCGCGCATGATCAGCGCATCCGGCGCGAAGCTGCGCGAGTGCTTGGCCGGCCCGCGCGTCCAGGTACAGCGCACGGTTCCATCGTTCTTGTCGATGGCCGCAATCTTCATGCGCATGCCACCTTCCCGATCAATGACGATATCGCCTACCTTGATTTGAAGGTCCACCGTCATTCTCCAGAGCCGCGCCGCGCGGCGCAATGAAACACGGTGCGCCTGTGGCGTCATTTATGCAACGCGACTCGCCCGCTTTCACGCGGCGACGAGGCGGTTCCGGCCTTCGCGCTTTGCGCAATACATGCGCTGATCGGCACGCTGCAGCGCTTCCTGAATCGACTCGGAGTCATTCACCACTGCAAGGCCGATCGACGCGGTCAATGACAGCGCCTCGCCGCTCAGACTGCGCAGTTCGGCAGCCGCGATCGCCATGCGAATGCGCTCGGCAATTTCCTGCGCCGCGTCTTCCCCGGTTGCCGGCAACAACACGCCGAACTCTTCGCCCCCGAGGCGCGCCAGCAGATCGCCACCGCGCAGCTTGGGTTCGACAATCGCCTTGATCGCGCGCAGGACCACATCGCCCGACGCATGCCCATGCGTGTCATTGATCGCCTTGAAGCGATCGAGATCGAGCATCAGCAGTGAAATCGGCTCGCCGCTCCGGCCCGCGCGCACCAGCAGCCGTGCAGCCTCATCCATAAATGCACGGCGATTCGGCAGACCCGTCAGATCATCGGTCAGCGCGCGATGCTGCAAGGCCTCCTCGCGCTCGATGCGGCTGGTGATGTCCTGGATCTGCGAAATGAAGTGGATCGGCTGGCAGTCGGCGCCGCGCAACACCGAGACATCGAGCTGGATGTAGACCGTGTGCCAGAAGCGATGGAAATAGCGTTTCTGCATCCGGTATTGGTCACGTTCGCCGCGCAGCAGCTGCTCGGTATAGGCCATGTCCCGCGCCAGATCATCAGGATGCGTCAGGTCCTGGAATGTCATGCCGAGCAGCTCGAATTCCGAATAGCCGAGCATTTCATGCAGCGCCGGATTGACGGTCTTGAAGCGACCATCGAGCCCGACGATCGCCAGCCCGATCGGCGCATTCTGCAGCGTCAGGCGAAAGCGTTCATGGCTTTCGGCAAGCGCGTCATGGCTGCGCTGCAGCTCTTCGTTGATCCGTCGCAGCGACTCGCCAGCGACACTGTTGAAGCGCAGCAGGGCCGTCGCTTTCGGCAGCATCGGCCAGAGCATGATCGCGGTCAGAACGGAAGCTGCGGCGGTGAGGATCCGTATCGTGATCTCGAGCCGGTAGATGGGATGCCAGATACTGATGATGGCGATGAGGTGTCCGGTGCCGCACGCAAAGATGAACGCGCTGAACATCACGAATACCCAATTGAAATTCAGGCGCGGGTTGCGGCGGATGAACACCATCAGCGCCAGCGGGATCGAGAAGTACGACAAGGCGATCAGTGCATCGGCGCCGACTTCGGCAGACACGAGCATGGGATCCCATGCCAGGCAATAGCCATGTGGGATGAAGCTGCTGCCACCACTGAACCAGTCACCGGCCATCGCCGCGTCCGTGCCAATCAGAGTCCAAAGTATGTAAAGCGCGCGGGCCCGCGCGAGACATAAGAGTGACCAACGGGCTGTGGATAACGCCGAACGGCTCGACGCGTGTGCGCCATGACCCGATCCGGGTGGTTCGCAGCTCATGGTGATTGCCACACGGATCGCCGGGGCGTTCAGTTCGTCGACGGCCAGCGCCGACGACGCCGTTTCAGTGCCCGCCGCGACGCCTGCCACCACGCAAATGCAGCGCCGCTTCACGCACGTCGATCTCGTACAGCAACGCGGTCAGCACCGTATCGTTGATCTCGTCGGCGTGGTGCATGCGCATCAGCGTCTCGCGTTCGGCGGCAATGCCGATCAGACGCAGCTCGACCTCGGCGGCGCTGCGCTCGGCGAGGCTCTGCGCAGTGTTCTGCTCCTCGCGCAGCCCGTTGATGCGCGATTCGTAGTTGTCGATCAGGCGACTGGCCGCATCGACCAGCGGTGACACCTCGTCAATGTCATGCTTTGGTTTGTCGACGGCGCGACGCGACGCATCGGTCACGGCCTCGATCGCGGCCTCGCACGCATGCAGACGTGCGGCTTTTTCTTCTTCTGCCTCCGGATCCTCGTCCACCGCCATGCCGCGCAGCAGCAGCGGCAACCCGACCGCCGCGGCGATCAGCGACAGCAGGATTACCGCGGTGGCGAGGAAGATCATCAGATTGCGATGCGGAAACGGCGCGCCATTTTCGAGCACGAACGGCACCGACAACACGCCGGCCAGCGTGATCGCGCCACGCACGCCGGCAAACGCAGTCGCCCACAGCAGGCGACTGCGCGGCATCGGCCGGGTGGCGTCGCCGCGCCAGCTGGCATAGAAGCGCGTGACGTGCAGCAGCAGCCAGACCCAGATCAGACGCACGACGATCAGCGCCGACAGGATCACCAAGGCATAGCCGAGCAAGCGCGCGGTCCCGGCCAGGCCCGCGCTCTCCCAGGCGTCGTCGATGGCGTTGCCGATGATGTCCGGCAACTGCAAACCCAGCAGCACGAAGATCACGCCATTGAGCACGTATTCGATCATCGACCAGATATGTGTCGAGGCGATGCGCGTCTGCGCCCCCGGGTCGGTCGATGCGCCCTTCAGGTTCAGTGCCATCCCGGCCGCGACCGCTGCAAGAATGCCGGATACGCCGAGTTCCTCGGCTGACAGATAAGCGGCGAATGGCAGCAGCACGATCATCGCGATCGACCCCTGCACTTCGACCTGCGTCCAGCCTGCCAGCCACTGCTGGAACACGCCCAGCGCCCAACCGAGCAAGACACCGACGCCGATGCCGCCGATCGCCACCCAAGCAAACGAGATCGATGCCTGCGACAGTGAAAACGCGCCGGTCGCGGCGGCAGCGACCGCGAACTTGAACGTGGTCAGGCCCGACGCGTCGTTCATCAACGCCTCGCCCTCGAGCACGTACATCAGCTGCTTGGGAATGCCGGCGCGTCCGGCCAGCGCCTTGACCGCGACCGCATCGGTCGGCGACAGCACCGCCGCGAGTGCGAATGCCGCGGCCAGCGGCAACGACGGAATCATCCAGTGCAGCAGATAGCCGACCGCGACCACCGTGAACAACACCAATCCGAACGCGAGGCCGAAGATGCGCTCGCGCAGACGGAAGAATTCGCGCTTGGGCATGCGCCAGCCATCGGCGAACAACAGCGGCGGAATGAACAGCAGCAGGAACAGTTTCGGCTCCAGATCGACGTGCAAACCGAAACTCGGCACGCTGATCGCCGCGCCGAGCGCGATCTGGGTCAACGGCAACGGCAATCGCGCGACGCGCACCAATACCGCCGAGACGGCGACACAGAGCAACAGGGCAAGAACCAGAATCGCAGCGCTCATCGGCAGATAGAAAGAGGGGACGCCGAAATGTGCAGCCCCGATGATGGCCGATTGCTGAACCCGTCGTCACGTCCGTGCTTGCGCGCACAGGCTTCAGCCATGATGGTGAACTCATGAACATCGGCATCATTTCCGACACACATGGCCTGCTGCGGCCTGAAGCCGTGGATGCCCTGCGCGGCAGCGAGTTGATTATCCACGCCGGTGACATCGGCGCATTCGAGGTACTGGACGCACTGCGCGAGCTTGCACCGCTGGTGGCGATCCGCGGCAACAATGACACCGCCGCATGGGCGCAGCCCATTCCCGAGCAGTGCAGCTTCGATGTCGGCCAACACCAGATTCATCTGCTGCACGATCTCAAGACGCTGGCGATCGACCTGCATCAGCCGCCGATTGCCGCGGTGATCAGCGGTCATTCGCACAAGCCGAAGGTCGAGCGGCGCGACGGCGTGCTCTACATCAATCCCGGCAGTGCCGGTCCGCGTCGCTTCAAGCTGCCGGTGACCATCGCCCGGCTGCGTGTCACCGCTGATCGCTTCGAAGCCAGGATCGTTGAACTGATGTAGTTCCCTCATTCGCAATACAGGATGGCGCGGCACAATACGCGCCCGATCCGGAGCAAGCCAACATGGACACTGCCAAGCTGCAGGCTTACGTCAGCGCAATGTGGGATGACGACATCATCGCCCAGCTGACGGACTACATCCGCATTCCCAACAAATCGCCGATGTTCGACCCGCAGTGGGCCGAGCACGGTTACATGGATGCCGCGGTCGCGCTGATGGAAAAGTGGGCGCGCAGCAAATTGCCGTCATTGAACGGTGCGACACTGGAGGTCGTGCGCCTGCCCGGTCGCACGCCGCTGATCTACATCGACGTGCCCGCAGCCAACGGTGGCTCCGACGATGACTGTGTGCTGCTGTATGGCCATCTCGACAAGCAGCCGGAGATGACCGGCTGGGCTGACGGCTATGGTCCATGGACGCCGCACCTCGTCGGCGACAAGTTGTACGGTCGCGGTGGTGCCGATGACGGCTATGCGATCTTCGGCTCGCTCGCGGCCCTGCTCGCACTGCGCGATCAAGGCCTGCCACAGGCGCGCTGCGTGGTGATGATCGAAGCCTGCGAGGAGTCGGGCAGCGACGACCTGCCGTTCTACGTCGATCACCTGGCGTCGCGTATCGGCAGTCCGTCGCTGGTGATCTGCCTCGACTCCGGCTGCGGCAATTACGAACAACTGTGGCTGACCACCAGCCTGCGCGGCCTGACCGGCGGCAACCTGCGCGTGCAGGTGCTTGAGGAAGGCGTGCATTCCGGTGATGCGTCAGGCGCCGTGCCATCGAGCTTCCGCCTCCTGCGCGAACTGCTGTCGCGGCTGGAGAACGAGGACAACGGCGAAATCAAGCCGAGTGACTTTTACGTCGAAATTCCCAAGCAGCGCGTCCAACAGGCGCGTCTTGTCGCGGAAACTCTGGGTCACGATCTTTATGAAAAGTTTCCGTTCGTCGAGGGCATGACACCCGTCACTGACGATCTGACCGAGCTCGTGCTCAATCGCACCTGGCGCCCCCAACTCGCGATCACGGGGGCTGACGGCCTGCCGCCGCTCGCCAGTGCCGGCAATGTGCTGCGTCCGTTCACCGCCGTGAAGTTGTCGCTGCGCATTCCCCCGACGCTTGATGGCGTGAAGGCCGGCGAAGCGCTGAAGAAGCTGCTCGAATCCGATCCTCCGTACGGCGCCAAGGTCACGCTCGAACTCGAAAAAGCCGGAAGCGGCTGGAATGCACCGCCCCTGTCGAAGTGGCTCGAAGACGCGGTCGCCCAGGCTTCGAAAACTTATTTCGGCAAACCGGCCGCGTACATGGGCGAAGGTGGCTCGATTCCGTTCATGGGCATGCTCGGCGAAAAATTTCCACAAGCGCAGTTCCTCATTACCGGCGTGCTCGGCCCACACTCCAACGCACATGGTCCGAACGAGTTCCTGCACATTCCGATGGGCAAACGCGTGACGATGGTGG
>DATCXY010000122.1:0-5094 GCA_036570585.1 Solimonas sp.
TGTATTCGGACCCTTTGTGACGCGCCTTCGCTTTCTCCTCTGCTTGTTGCTGTGTTGGCCACTGCTCGCCGCCGCGGGCGTCCGGGTGGAGGTTAAAGGTGTCGACGGCGCGCTGCGGGACAACGCCGAAGCTTACTTGAGTATCCGCGACGCGGCAGACCGCAAAGATCTCGATCAGGCGACGGTCGATCGTCTGCATCGACAGGCCGGTCCGCAGTTGCGCGAGGCGCTGCGGCCATTCGGGTACTACAACCCGTTCATCGATGCCAAGCTCGAAGGCCAGGCGCCGAACTGGCGTGCGACCTACACGATCGATCCCGGTCCGCAAATGAAGCTGATCGCGGTCGATATCCAGATCGACGGCGAGGGCGCCAACGACTTCGAGCGCCAGCAGCGGCGCATGCATCGCTGGTTGCAGGAAGGCGAGCCGCTGCTGCACAGCCAATACGACGAGGCCAAGTCGATGCTGCCGACGGCCGCCTATGCCAAAGGCTATCTCGACGCCCACTACGTGCTGTCGGAGTTGCGCGTGAAGCCGTCCGACAACACCGCCGCGGCCGTACTGCATTTCGAGACCGGGCCGCAGTATCGCTTTGGCGATTTCACGATCGCGCAGGTCGACAATGGCCGCCAGCTCGATGACAAGTTCCTGCGCCGCTACGTGCCGATCAAGCCGGGCGACGTCTACGATCCACAAGTCATCCTTAACACGCAGTTCGCACTCGGCGACCTCGGCTATTTTCAGGGTGTCGAGATCGTCACGCAGCGCGACGCCGCGGTCGACCGCAAAGTGCCGATCCTGATCAACACCACGCCACGCCACAGCCAGCATTACGATTTTGGCATCGGCTATGGCACCGACACCGGCTTGCGCGGCTCGGTCGGTGCGGAATTCCGTCGTCTCAACGACACCGGCCACACGCTGCGAATCGAAACGCAGGTTTCGCAGATCAAGAACGAGGCCCTCGGTGAATACCGCATTCCGCTCGGCACCAAGGCCGGCGAGCTGTTTTCGATTACCGGCAACATCAGCGAGCAAGACTACAAATCCGGCACCAGTTACCTGCGCGGCTTTGGCTTTGGACTGACACGCACGCCGGGCAAATGGCAGCGACGCATCTATCTGAAATACCTGCATGAGAATTCGCACTTGGGCGAAGACAACACCAGCGCCGACCTGGTGATGCCCGGCGTCGGGCTGAGTCGTTCGCAACTCGACAACAGCATCTATGCGCGGCACGGCTGGTCAATATTCGCCGACGTCCATGGTGCGGCGCATAACGCGCTGTCGACCGTCAGTTTCGTGCAGGCGCATGCGACCGCGAAGTTCGCGTATCCGATCCGTCGTCGCTCCCGCGTGCTGCTGCGCTATGAATACGGCGCCAACTGGGTCGAGGACTTCGGCAAGTTGCCGGCGTCGCAGCGCTTCTTTGCCGGCGGCGACGACTCGATTCGCGGCTATGACTACCAGTCGATCGGCCCGAAGGACTCGAACGGTGCGGTAATTGGCGGCAACTTCCTGACCACGTTCAGTGCCGAGCTGGAAACCCGCGTGTGGGGCAACTGGGGGGTCGCCGAATTCGTCGATGGCGGCGGCGTGTCCTCGGATCCCGCGCCGAGCCTGCATTTCGGTGTCGGTGCCGGCCTGCGCTATCGCTCGCCGGTCGGCGTGATCCGCCTTGATCTGGCGCACCCGCTCGATGCCGGCGAAAGTCCGATACGGCTGAACATTGGCGTGAGGGTCGGCTTGTGAACGCGCGCCTGAAAAGCGCGCTGTGGCTGGCGCTGGCGATTGCGCGCGGCACGGTCTGGATCGCCGTGGCCTTGCTGGCCGGTGCGCTGGTATTCGTCTTGTTCACTCAGCCTGGAGCGCAGCTCGGCATGCGGATCGCCAGCACCGTCACCGACGGCATGGTGACGGCGACGGGCGTGCAAGGCAGTTTCTGGGGGCCGTTGAAATTGCAGCAGCTGAAGATCAGCCTGGCTGCCGCCGACATCGAGATCGACGATGCCGAACTCGATGCCGATTTCACGCAACTGGCACGTCGCCGGCTCGACGTCGCCCGGCTCAGCGCCGCGCGCGTGACGATAGCGCTCAAACCCGGCACACCGCAGGAATCGCCACCGAGTGACGAAGGCGCGATCACGCGGTTGCCACTGTCGCTTGCGATCCGCGACGCGCGCATCGGCGCACTGAGCATCACCCCGGCCGGCGGCGAACCGATCGCGATTGATGACATCGCGCTCGCAGCGAGCTGGAACGGGAATCGCGTTGTCGTCGAGCATCTGGCGGCAAGCACGCCATGGGTAGGGCGTGCGCAGATCGATGGCGTGGCGATCCTGCATCCGGATGCGATCGAGCTGCGGCCTGTACATACGCAGGGCTTTGCGGTGGCGAGTATCGATGGCGTGTTCGGCTACGGCAAACTGAGCGATCTGCATCTGAAATGGCAGAAGATCGCCTGGCCGCCGGATACCGCGAATGCGGGCAGCGCCGCAGTCGACAGCGGCGGCGGTGAAGCGCATTGGCGCGGTCTGCTCGATGACTACCAGTTCGATCTCAATGGCGCCGTGACACTGCCGCAGCTGGCAATCACGCTGCAGGCCAAGGGTTCGGGTTCCCTCTCTGCCGTGCGCCTCGCGCAGCTCGATGCCAAGGCGCTCGATGGCGAATTGCACGCACATGCCGACGTCAGCTGGCACGACGGCGTGCGCGTCGATGGCGCTGGCGAGTTCCGCAATCTGCATCCGCAGAAACTCAATGCCGAACTGCCGGGGGTGCTGAACGGCCGCTTCGAGGCGAACACCACGATCGCCAATGGCCGGCCGAACGTGCGTTTCAGTGCACAGCTGCACGACTCCAAACTGCGCGACTATCCGTTGACGCTGGACGCGCGCGGCCAGTACGTCGGTGATCGGCTCAGTTTCGAAACCCTGCATGTGCAAAGCGCGACGGCGGTGCTGACGATGCAGGGGCAGGTGCTGCCGACGCTCGATGCGCAGGCCAACGTCGATGCGCCGCGTCTGGCTGACGCCTGGCCCGGCCTGCTCGGGAGCCTGCACGCGCGGCTCAGTGCACGCGGCCCCCTGCGCGCGCCGCACGTGACCGCCGATGCGCGCATTGAAGCGTTGAGTTACCAAGGCCTGAAATTGCGGCACGCGCAGCTCAACGCGGATGTCGATCCCAGGGGCCAACTCGATGTCGATCTCGAATTGCGCGATGCCGATGCCGGTGTCGCGATTCCAAAGGCGACGCTCGCGATTCACGGCCCGGTCAACGATCACGACATCCGCCTCGATGTCAGCTCGGCGCAGGGCGATATCGCCCTGGCGGCGCACGGCGCACTCGATATCGCGCGCCCGTCGTGGCACGGCGAGCTGCGCAGTGGTCGTCTCGCACCCACTCGGCTTGCACCGTGGACGCTCGAACAAGCGAGCGCGATCCAGTTTGATGCCGGACAAGTCAGTTTCGATCCGATGTGCTGGATGGCGGCCGGCGCGCGTGCCTGTGCCGGCCTGAAGAACGAAAAGCAACGGCAGCGCGTTGATTTCGCGCTGTCCGATTTTGCGTTGAATTATCTGCAGCCGCTGTTGCCCGGCGGTGCGTCGGTCGACGTCGTACTGCAGGCCAGCGGCCATGCTGTCTTCAGTGCACGCGGCCTGGAAGATCTGCGCGCCGACATCGCGACCGGCGACGGTCGCTGGCAGCTTGGCGGCCTGCCGCCGATCGAACTCAAGTCGGCGAAGCTGTCGATCGACGACAACGGTGCCGCTGGCACCGACATCGAGTTGAAGCTGCCGTTCGCGAGCGGCGTCATCAGCGGCACCGCGAACCTCGCGGCCGGCGCGAATTTCATGGATCGCAGTCTGCGCGGCGAATTGAAGATCGACATGCCGGATCTGGCCTGGTTGCGTCTGGTGACCACCGAAGTGTCGAGCGCCGAAGGCCACGCCAGCGGACGCTTCCAGCTCGACGGCACCCTGGCCGACCCCAAATTCGAAGGCCATGTCGAACTCGCCGATGGCAAGATCGCGATGGTGACGCCCGGCATCACGCTGCACGATGTCGGTCTGCGGGTCGACAGCGACGCTGCCGGCGATCTCAAGCTCGATGGTGAGGCCAGTTCCGATCAGGGCAAGCTGCAGCTGTCCGGCACCGTCAGCCCGCGCGCCGATCCGCTCAAGCTCGATCTGCACATCAAGGGCGACAACTTCAAGGCGATGAGCACCGCCGAGGCACGGGTCTGGGTGTCGCCGGATCTGCATGTCGCGCTCGCGGACAGACGCCTCGTCGTCGACGGCACGGTCACGATACCGAAGGCGGACATCACGCCGAAGTCGCTCGGCGATGGCAGTGTCTCGGCCAGCAGCGACGAGGTGATGGTTGGCGATGATCCGGGCGCACAGCCGGAACGCAATCTGCTGATCAATGCCGACGTCACGCTCAAGCTCGGTGACAGTGTCCGCTTTGAAGGCTTCGGGCTGAAATCGCGACTGACCGGCTCCGTGGAAGCGATCGAACAGCCGGGCATTGCGACGCGCGCGCGCGGCGAGATCAACCTTGTCGACGGGCACTACAAGGCCTACGGCCAGGACCTGACGATCGAGACCGGCAAGCTGATCTTCAGCGGCGGTCCGGTGACCGAGCCGGCGCTGGAAGTGCGCGCGACGCGCAAGCCGACCGAGGACGTGACCGTCGGGCTCTACGTGCGCGGCACACTGCGCAAACCGGATTTCCAGCTGTTCTCGACACCACCGATGCCGCAACAGCAGCAGCTCGCGTGGCTGGTGCTGGGCCGTCCGCTCAATGACACCGCCAGCGCCGGCGACAAGTCGATGGTCGGCAATGCCGCAACCTCATTGGGTCTGGCCGGTGGCGAATGGCTGGCACAACAGCTCGGCAGCAAGATCGGCATCGACGAGATCACGGTCGGCGCCAAGCCCGGCGAAACCAATGAACAGGCAATGTTCACGGTCGGAAAATATCTGTCGCCGAAGCTGTTCATCAGCTATGGCATCGGCCTGTTCCAGCAGGGTTATAAATTCCGGCTCCAGTACGATCTCGGCCACGGCTTCAAGGCGCGCACCGAAACC
>DATCXY010000123.1:0-5884 GCA_036570585.1 Solimonas sp.
GTGCGCTATAGCGGTCGGGCGTACGAATCCAGGTTTCAGAACTACAACGTCAATGGTGGGCATGCGACGCTGGCAAGCGCGGCAACCAATCTCCAGGATTTTCCGTATTGGGATGCGACCCGAAAAGATGCGGATGTCTTCGTTCGGCTGAAGAACGTCTTTACTGGCCCGGCGCGCCGCGCCGGCGAGCAATTCCTGATTATCGATCCGCTGAGCTACGCGGATACCGGGCGACGTGCCTGGCAATATCTGCCCGGTCAGCGCCGCGTGAAGCTGGCGCCAAGCCTTGCCTTCGACACGCCCAATCCGGGTACCGCCGGTGCGACGACGTTTGACGATGCGTTCATCTTCAATGGTTCGCTCGAGCGCTACGATTTCAAGTTGATCGGCAAACAGGAACTGTACGTGCCGTACAACACGTACAAGCTCGTCTTCGCGCCCAAGCCCGATCAGGTGTTCACGGCCAATCACGTCAATCCTGACTTTGTCCGCTGGGAATTGCATCGCGTGTGGGTGGTCGAGGCCACGCTCAAGCCCGGCAAGCGTCACGTCTATGCCAAACGGCGGTTCTACCTCGACGAGTACAGCTGGAGTGCCTTGGCAAGTGACGAATATGACAGCCGCGGCCAGCTCTATCGTGCCGGCTACGCGTTCCAGACGCCGCGCTACACCTGGCCTGCGCCGAACAGCGATTCGACGCTGCACTACGACCTGATCGCCGGCATCTATGCCTTTACGGGTTGGCTGGGCGGTGAAGGCGGCACGCATTTGAGCGAGCCGCTGTCGGACCGCGAGTGGACTGCGGATTCTCTCGCCGGCGCCGGCATTCGCTAAGCACTGCGCTGATTCGGAACGATCCAGGGAGCTTTTCATGAACTGCAATTTCAAGAACGGTCGCAGCGCGTCAACGCTGCTGGCTTTGGCTGCGCTTGTCCTCAGTGGCAACGCGCTGGCCATGGGTATCGATGTCGGAAACAAAGACGTGTCGCTGCGTTGGGACAACACCGTGCGCTACAACCTCGGCCTGCGTGTCGACGAGCGCAACAGCAAGATCGGCAATGACGCGATCGCTGACGAGGGCACTTACAGCTTCGATCAAGGTGACATCGTCACCAACCGCCTCGATCTGCTCAGCGAAATGGACTTCGTCTACGCCGGGCGCTACGGCGTTCGTGCCAGTGGTGCGGCATGGTACGACGATGCGTACAGCAACGGACGCAGCCATTCGAATCCGAATGTGCCGCTGTCGCAGATCCCGAGCTACACCGGCAATGAGTACAGCCATCACGTCAAGCGCTACTACCGCGGACCTTCGGCCGAACTGCTGGATGCCTTCGCATTCGGCAAGTTCAACGTCGGCGGCGTGCCGGTCTCCGCCAAGGCCGGCCGATTCACCGAGTATTGGGGTGAATCACTGCTGCTCGGTGGCGTCGTCCACAGCGTCGCCTATGCACAGGCACCGATCGATTTGCAGAAGGGCTTCGCGACTCCGGGCGCCGAGGCCAAGGAGTTGTTCCGGCCGCTCGCCAATGTGTCGTTGCAGTCGCAGCTGACCGACAGCTTGTCGGTCGCGGGCCAGTATTTCTTCGAGTGGCAATCGTTCCGCTATCCGGAAGGGGGCACCTATCTGGGCCCGGTCGACTTCCTGTTCGATGGGCCCGATCGTCAGTTCATCTCGCCGGCGCTGGGTTTTGCCAGTCGCACGGTGCCGAGCGAACCGAAGGATCACGGCGAGTGGGGCTTGTCCGCACGCTGGAGCCCGCAAGTGCTCGATGGCACGCTCGGCTTCTATGTCCGGCGCTTCTCGGACAAGCTGCCGCAGGCACTCATCACGCAGGTCGCGCCGAACGACAGTCATTACACGCTGGTGTACGCCGACGGAATCCAGCTGTACGGCATCAGCCTTTCCAAGCAGATTCTCGGCGCGAGCTTCGCAGCTGAACTGTCGTATCGGCGCAACATGCCGCTCAACGCGGCGGTGCTCGGCATTGCCCCGGGCCTGCCGGAAGCTGGCGATACCAAAGGGCCGCGCGGCAACACCGTGCATGGTCTCGTCAACCTGATCGGCGTCATCGGAAACACGCCGGTTTTCGACAGTGCGGCCTGGACCGTCGAGATGACCTGGAATACCTATACGCACGTGCGCAGTGGTGAGGCGCTGTTCAACGCCAAGGGTTATGCATCTTGCGCGGGCAAGGATAAATGGGACGGCTGTTCCACCAAACAGGCGGTTGCTGCCGGTCTCAACTTCACACCCACCTGGTATCAGGTGCTGCCGTCCGTCGATCTGCTCCTGCCGGTTTCGATCTCGAGTGGCTTGTATGGCAACTCGGCGGTCCTGCTTGGCGGCAATCAGGCGGCCGGCAACTACAGTGTCGGCATCGGCGCCGACATCCGGCAGGCGTATCGGGTCGACCTCAAGTATGTCGACTACTTTGGCCGTACCAAGGACAACGGAACTGCGGTCACCGGACAAAACGGCCTGACATCGCTGCTGAAGGATCGTGGCTTCATCGCGTTGACATTCAAGACGACGTTCTGATCATGTCAGCTGCCCTCAATCTGCGCGTGGTCCGGAGGAGACTTCGGACCCGCTTGCTGATGCCCTTGCTGCTCGCTTGCATGTCGCTTGTCTGCGCTCCGCTCGCGAGCGCGGAGTTCACCGACCCATTGGATGCGCCGGCGATCACCAGTGCGCTTGCCGAGCATGGCCTGATCAACGGACTGGCGCGCGCCGGCAAGCGTCTGGTCGCGGTCGGCGAGCGCGGACACATCCTTTACTCCGATGACCAGGCCAACACCTGGCAGCAGGCCAGTGTGCCGGTTCGCAGCGACCTGACGGCGGTCAGCTTCGGCGATGCAACGCACGGCTGGGCAGTCGGACACGACGGTGTCGTGCTCGCTACCACTGATGCCGGCAAGAGCTGGATGAAGCAGCTTGACGGGCGTCGCGTTGGTCCGCTGGTGGCCGATTACTACGCCCGACAGCGGCCGAGCGATCTCGACGATCCTGCTTACGCAAAACTGCAGGCAGCGGCGCAGCGCCTGGTCGACGAAGGCCCGGACAAGCCGTTTCTGGATGTCTGGTTTGCCGATTCTCGGCGCGGCTTTGTAGTGGGCGCATTCAACCTGATTCTCGAAACCGATGACGGCGGCGTGCACTGGACGCCATGGCTTGATCGCACCGAAAACCCAGGCGATCTGCATTTCTACGCGATCCGGCGCATCGGTGCGGCGGTCTACGTCGCCGGTGAACAAGGATTGTTGCTCAAGCTCGATCCGGACACGCGACGCTTTCGCGCGTTGACAGTCCCGTATCGCGGTACCTTGTTCGGGGTGGCGGGCGATGCCGATGCGCTGGTCGTGTTCGGTTTGCGCGGTAGCGCATTTGTCAGCACCGACGCCGGAGTGCACTGGCAACTGCTTCGCAACGACAGCAAAGGCAGCCTCGCCGCCGCCACGCACGATGCCAGCGGTCACTTGATCATCGCCAGTCAGAGCGGCGAGCTGTTGCGGTTTGCTCCGGGTCGACTGCAGATCGAGCCGACCGAGCCGCGTGTGCCGGCCAGCACCATCCTCGGCCTGCCGGGCGGCGCCATGTTGAGCGGTGGTGCAAGCGGACTGCACCGTTTGATGCCACAGCCACCGGTAATGCCCCATGAATAGCGATATTGGCGCCGGCGATCTGATGCCGGTCGTGCGCGATCCGCGTCACTTCGATCATGCGTCCGGCAGCCTGCTTGAACGGCTTGTCTTCAACGGTCGCCGGACGTTTCTGTTGTTCTGTACGGTGGTGACCGTATTGCTGGCACTGGCTGCGGTCGGCCATCTGGCGCTGCGGCCCGGCTTCGAGAAGATGATTCCGCAGTCGCATCCGTACATCAAGAATTATCTTGAAAATCGCGATCAACTCGGTGGCATGGGCAACGCTCTGCGCGTCGTGGTCGAAAACCCGGCCGGCGACATCTACGACGCCAACTATCTCGACACGCTGCGCGAGATCAATGACGAACTGGTCTTGATGCCGGGTGTCGATCGCGCCTGGGTGAAATCATTGTGGACGCCCGTTGTGCGCTGGACCGAAGTGACCGAGGACGGCTTCTCGGGTGGTCCGGTGATGCCGGATGACTACGATGGCTCCACGGCCGCCACCGAAGCCTTGCGTGCCAACATCGCGCACTCGACTTCCGCTCGGAGTCTGATTGCCCGCGATCAGCGTTCCAGCATGATCTTCGTGCCGCTGTTCGATCACGACCCGGTGACGAATGCGCGCCTGGATTATCGAAAGCTCGACGCGGGAATCGAAGATCTGCGCGCGCGCTATCAAGCCCATGGCGTGCGCATCCACGTCATCGGTTTTGCAAAACTGGTTGGCGATCTGGTCGCCGGCCTGATGCAAGTCTTGAGCTACTTCGTGTTCGCCGCTTTGATTGCCGCGGCTGTGATTTACGCGTACACGCGTTGCCTGCGCAGTACCTTGCTGGTGGTCGTTTGTTCTCTGATCGCGGTGCTTTGGCAACTTGGCCTGGTTGCGGCGCTGGGCTACGAGCTGGATCCGTACTCGATGCTGGTGCCGTTCCTGGTGTTCGCGATCGGCGTGTCGCATGGCGCGCAGAAAATGAACGGCATCATGCAGGACATCGGGCGGGGCACACATCCGTATGTGGCCGCACGCTATACGTTCCGCCGCCTGTTTCTTGCCGGCCTGACCGCGTTGCTGTCCGACGCGGTGGGCTTTGTCGTGTTGGCCATTATCGATATTCCGGTCATCAAGGATCTCGCGGTGACCGCGAGCATTGGCGTGGCGGTACTGGTGTTCACAAACCTGCTGCTGCTGCCGGTTCTGCTGTCGTATTTCGGCGTCAGCGCAAGTGCGGCGCAGCGCAGCTTGCGCGATCAACAGCGTCAGGCCGGACATCGGGGTGTCGGCCGTCTATGGGATGTGCTGGCACATTTCACGGAACGACGCTGGGCCAGTGTGGCGATTGCCGTGGCCATTCTGCTTGCGATCGGCGGCTACGCCACAAGCCGTCATCTGCAGATCGGCGATCTCGATCCAGGTGCGCCCGAGTTGCGGGCTGATTCGGTCTACAACCGCGACAACGCGTTCGTGACCGCGAACTATCGGCTGTCGAGCGACGTGTTTGCGGTGATCGTCAAAACGCCGGCCGAGGCTTGCCTGAAGTACGAGACCTTGCAGGAAGCCGATGCGCTGGCCTGGAAGTTGCAGCAGATTCCCGGTGTGCAAACCGCGATGTCATTGGCCGATGCGGTGCGCCAGATCACGGCCGGTTCGTATGAAGGCAGCAGCAAGTGGCTGACGGTTTCGCGCAATCAGGACACGCTCAATTACGCAGCGCAGCAGGCGTCGGTCAACAATCCCGATCTGTTCAATACCGAATGCTCGGTGATGCCGGTGATCGCGTATCTCGCCGACCATAAAGCGCAGACGCTGGAAACCGTGAGTGCCGCTGCCGAGTCGTTCGCTACCACGCATGGCAGCAGCGATCGCCACTTCCTGCTGGCTGCGGGCAACGCCGGCATTCAGGCCGCGACCAATGATGTGGTGCGCAAGGCGAACCACACGATGCTGTTCTGGGTCTATGGCGCGGTCATCCTCTTTTGCTTCGTCACGTTCCGCAGCTGGCGGGCGGTGGTGGTCGCCGTGTTGCCGTTGATGCTGACGTCGGTGCTCTGCGAAGCGCTGATGGTCTGGCTCGGCATTGGCGTCAAGGTGGCGACACTGCCGGTCATTGCGCTCGGGGTCGGCATCGGCGTCGATTACGCGCTGTATCTGCTCTCGGTGCAGCTCGCGCGCCAGCGTGAAGGCCTGGGACTCAAGCAGGCTTACAGCGAGGCGATGGCGTTCACCGGCAAGGTGGTG
>DATCXY010000124.1:0-3741 GCA_036570585.1 Solimonas sp.
ATCGGTCTGCGTGTTGGTCAAGCGCGCCACGCGGCCATCCAGGCCATCGGCAATCATCGCGCCGAAAATGCCGAACACCGCCGCGTCGAAATGCCCCGCGGTCGCCATCACGATCGCATAGAAGCCGCCAAACAGCGTGCCGGTCGTCAGCAGATTGGGCACCAGATAAATGCCCTTGCGACGAGGTTTGACCGTTTGCTTGTTTTCCATGAGGCCCGCGACAGTCCGTATGACTCGATGTGCAGCATCTTAACTGACTGATTCTCGCCTCAACCCGATCGCCAATGAAAAAGGCGCCCGAGGGCGCCTTTTCGAAGCTGCTTGCGCGGCTTTAATTGCGGCTCTTGTCGACCAGCTTGTTCTTGCCGATCCACGGCATCATCGCGCGCAGCTGGCCACCGGTCTGCTCGATCGGATGCGCCGCGTTGAGACGACGCATTGCGGTCATCTCCGGATAGCCGGTCTTGCCTTCGGAAACGAAGGCCTTCGCGTACTTGCCGGTCTGGATGTCGAGCAGCGCCTGCTTCATCGCCTTGCGCGACTCTTCGTTGATGACTTTCGGCCCGGTCACGTATTCGCCGTACTCGGCGTTGTTCGAGATCGAGTAGTTCATCGTCGCGATGCCACCTTCGTACATCAGGTCGACGATCAGCTTGAGCTCGTGCAGGCACTCGAAATACGCCATTTCCGGCGCATAACCCGCGTCGACCAGCGTCTCGAAGCCGGCCTTGACCAGTTCGACCGCGCCGCCGCACAGCACCGCCTGTTCGCCGAACAGATCCGTTTCGGTCTCGTCCTTGAACGTGGTCTCGATGATGCCGGACCGGCCACCACCGATCGCCGAGGCATACGACAGCGCGACCTGCTTGGCCTGGCCGCTGGCGTCCTGATAGATCGCGATCAAATCCGGAATGCCACCGCCGCGCGTGTATTCATTGCGGACCGTGTGACCCGGCGCCTTCGGCGCGACCATGATCACGTCGAGATCAGCGCGCGGCACGACCTGGTTGTAATGAATCGCGAAGCCGTGTGCGAACGCCAGCGCCGCGCCCTTCTTGATGTTCGGCTCGATCTCGTTCTTGTACAGCTCGGACTGGAACTCGTCCGGCGTCAGGATCATCACGAGGTCCGCCCAGGCGCAGGCCTCGGCGACGCTCTTGACCTTGAGACCACCGGCCTCGACCTTGGCGGCCGTCGTCGAACCTGGACGCAGCGCGACCACGACGTCGACGCCGCTGTCCTTGAGGTTCAGTGCATGGGCGTGGCCCTGTGAACCGTAACCGACGATCGCGACTTTCTTCGACTGGATGATCGAAAGGTCGGCGTCTTTGTCGTAATAAACATTGATGCTCACAGCGCGTACTCCAGGTCAGGACTTGCTTGAAAACAGACGCCACAAGCGGCGCCGCTCATTCGAAACGGAATGCTCAGGCCACCGGTACCGTCATGCACTGGCGGCCGCGCTGCAACGCGGCAACCCCCGAGCGCACCAGTTCCAGCACTGTCGCGATCGCACCGATCTTCTGCACGAACGCGTCGACCTCGGCACCGGTACCGGCCAGCTGGATCATGCGCGTGCCGTCGCTACCGTCGAGCATCACGCCGCGGTGCTGCAGCACGCAGTCGACGACCGCGCCCATGTCGGCACCGGTGACGTCGAGCTTGAGCATGACCAGCTCGCATTCGAGATGCTCGGCGCTCGACAGATCGATGATCTCGACGATGTCGATCAGCTTGCGCGTCTGCTTGATGATCTGCTCGATCACCGCGTCCGAACCCGTGGTGACCAGCGTCAGTCGCGACACCGCCGGATCATGGGTTGCCGCTACCGACAGCGAATCGATGTTGTAACCACGCGACGAAAACATGGCGGCGACGCGGGCCAGCGCACCCGCTTCGTTCTGCAGCAAGATCGAGATGATATGACGCATAGGGCGCGCATCTTAGTGGCTCGCGCCTCGAAAATCATCAAAAATTGACCGTTCGCCGGCACGTCCACGGCGCTGCGCCTATTGGGACGCCCCGCCAAAAGGCGATAAGATCCGCGCCCCCAGCCGTTGCCCGAACGCATTGCCCATGAACGCCGTCGCCAAAACCCCGCACCCGCTCGCAGGCCAGTCGATGACCGGCGCGGACATGCTCGTGCAGATTCTCGCGGACGAAGGCGTCGAAGTCGTGTTCGGCTACAGCGGCGGCGCGATCCTGCCCAGCTACGATGCGATCTTCCGCTACAACGCCCGCCATACGCCGGCCGGTGGCAGCGAGCCGATGCCCTTGATCGTGCCGGCCAACGAACAGGCCGCCGGCTTCATGGCCGCCGGTTTCGCGCGCGCCTCCGGCAAGGTCGGCGTCTGCGTGGTGACCTCCGGCCCCGGCGCGACCAATACCGTCACACCGGTGCGCGATTGCATGGCCGACTCGATCCCGATCGTCGTGATCTGTGGTCAGGTGCCGACCGCCGCAGTCGGCACCGACGCGTTCCAGGAAGCGCCGATCAGCTCGATCATGGGCGCCGCCGCCAAGCATGTATTCCTGGTCACCGATCCCACCAAGCTCGAAGCGACGGTGCGCAGCGCGTTCGAGATCGCCCGCACCGGCCGACCCGGACCGGTTGTCGTCGACGTTCCCAAGGACGTCCAGAACTGGACTGGCAGCTTCAAGGGCGAAGGCCGCTTGTCCCTGCCCGGCTATCGTGCGCGCCTGAAAGAGGTCTATGAGAACTTCATCACGCCCGAGCAGAACGCCGCGTTCTTCGAACTGCTGCGCGCCGCGAAACGGCCGCTGATCTATGCCGGCGGCGGCGTCATTCACGGCGACGCCTCAGTACAGCTCCGCAGCTTCGCCAAAACGTTCGGCATTCCGGTGACGACCACGCTGATGGGGATCGGGTGCTACGACACGACCGAGCCACTGGCGCTCGAAATGCTCGGCATGCACGGCACCGCGTTCGCGAATTATGCGGTTGACGACTGCGATTTCCTGATCGCGGTCGGCGCGCGTTTCGACGATCGCGTGGCCGGCAATCCGGCGCGCTTTGCGCCGGGCGCCAAAGCGATCGCGCATCTCGACATCGACCCGTCCGAGATCAACAAGGTCAAGCGCGTGCAGTGGCATCACGTCGGCGAACTGAACGCCGCGCTGAAGAGCCTGCAGCAATACGCCACGGCGCAGGGCTTCAAGCCGGATTACACGGCCTGGCACACACATATCGCCGAGCTCAAACAACACCACGCGATGAACTACGAACGCGGTGGCGAGCTGATCCAGCCGCACGCGGTCATCGAAGCCATCAACGACATCACCCAGGGCGAAGCGGTGGTTGCAACCGGCGTTGGCCAGCACCAGATGTGGGCCGCGCAGTATTTCGATTTCAAGTCGCCACGCTTATGGCTGACGTCCGGCTCGATGGGCACGATGGGCTTCGGCCTGCCGGCAGCGATCGGTGCCGCATTCGCGCAGAAAAACCGCACGGTCATCGACATCGATGGCGACGCCTCGATCCGCATGAATTTCGGTGAGCTGGAAACGGCGACGACGTACAAGCTGCCGGTCAAGATCGTCGTGCTCAACAACAACGGCGACGGCATGGTCAAGCAGTGGCAGCGTCTGTTTTTTGAATCGCGCTACGCCGGCTCGGACAAGACGCTGCACCAGAAAGACTTCATCAAGGCGGCCGAGGCCGACGGCTACAAGTTCGCCACACGTGTCGAGCACAAGGCCGACCTCGCGCGCGTGGTCGCC
>DATCXY010000125.1:0-9241 GCA_036570585.1 Solimonas sp.
GATGACATAGTCCACCTCGGGGGTATCGACAGGCGATGCCCCAATCGTCGAGACGCGATTGTCCAAGTTCTCTCTCCGTACTGGCTTTTTGTCGACCGTGCGGACCATTGAGCGCCGGCCTGCGTGTATCCGAAATCATGCGACATAAATCTAATGAAGTAAAATAAAAGAGAGTCGTCATCTTTAATCGGTATTACGGTTTTCGGTTATTGTCCAGCAACCGTTTCCAAAGAGAATCGCGCTGACACTTGCAGATTGACGAGACAAAAGCTGGATTTTGTTCTACTCTCTGACTAAACTAATGTCATAAGGCAATCGGTCGCCGCCTCAGAGATGCGGCCGTTCCAAACCATAGAGAGACCCGGATGGAGATCACCGTGACCTCGAGCGTCCCAGACCACGTTCCCGCGGAGCTGGTCCACGATTTCGATATCTACAACGACGACCAGATCAAGCGCGATCTGCATGCTGCCTATGCGCGGCTGCATCGGGAGGCGCCGCCGGTTTTCTACACGCCTGCCAACGGCGGTCATTGGCTGATCACGCGCCATGATCTGATGTCGGAAGTCGTGCGCGACTTCGAGACGTTTTCCGCCCGTGAGTCACAGATCCCGCGGGTCGAAAACGCGCCGCTGCTGATCCCGCTGAACCTCGATCCGCCGGAGCACACCTGGTACCGGCAGGCGGTCGCGCCGTTCTTCGGTCCGCGCTCGATTGCGGCGCGCGAGGCGGAGTTGCGTGATTTTGCCCGCGAGGTCGTTGCGAACGTCGCCGGCAAGGGCAGCTGCGATTTCGTCCGCGATGTTGCGGCCCCATTTCCGGTGATGGTTTTCATGCGCATGATGGGCTTCCCGCCCGAGCGCTTCGACGACTTCCGGGCCTTGGCCGATCAATTCTTCAATGCGCGCGACCCGCAGCAGATCGGCACGGTTTCACAGATGATCATCGCTGAGCTGATGGGCTTGATCGAAGTCAAGCGCGCCGCGGCAGAGGCGGGTGGCGAGAAGGCCGATTTGTTGTCGCAGTTGCTCGACGCCAAGATCAACGGTGCGCCGATCCAGACCGACAAGCTCATCGCACTGTGCTTCCTGCTGTTTCTGGGCGGGCTCGATACCGTGACCAATGCACTCAGCTTTGCGATCCGCTATCTCGCTGGTGACAAGGCGCTGCAGAAGCGCTTGCACGAGGACCCGGAAGCGCTGATGCCGTTCGTGGAAGAGGCGATCCGTTTGTACGGCGTCGTCAATACCCCGCGCATCGTGACCCGGGATTGCGAGAAGCTGGGCGTCAAGTTCCGCGCTGGCGACATGGTGCTGTGCCTGTTGCCGATGGCGGGCTGGGATGCGCTGAAGAACGACAGCCCGGAGAAGTTCGACATCGATCGCGAGAAGCGGTCGTATCTGACGTTCTCGACGGGGCCGCATCTGTGTCTTGGCCACTTTCTCGCACGAATGGAACTGCGCATTCTCTATGCGGAGTGGATCAAGCAGATTGGCGAATTCTCGCTCGCCGATGGTTATCAGCCGAGCTATCGCGCCGGCATGGTCATGTCGCTGGAGTCGCTGCCATTGACGTGGAAGGTCGCCTGAATCGCGTAGCCTGCGGCCATTGTCTGTTGGCCGCAGGCTTTACGCTGTCCGCATGAAGAGTTCCTCCGTGCGTTGCGGCCGGGCGGCTGTCAGCGGGCAGCCACTCGCTTGCGGACGGTGACTTTCTTCGCGGGAGCTTTGACCGCCGGTTTTTTTGCTTTCGCCTTGGCCCTGTCAGCCGGAGCCTTGGGGGCGACAGAGGCGAAGCCGTCCAGATATTGGCGAACCGTCGCGATGAACAATGCTTCACCGTCGAGGTGATTGGCTCGGAGCGCCTCCGACAGCTGAGGCAGGCGGTTGCGGTCGAACTGCGGCATCGGTTCGATGCCGCGCGAACGGTAGGCTGCTTCGAACAGGGCAGAGCCGAACGTCAGCTTCTCGAGGCCGTCGACCAGCACCATGCGCTGTTCCATCGGTAATGTGCAGATACCGATCCAGTGGTCATAGGCGCCGAGCAGCAAGTGTCGCGGGAAAAATTGCAGCAGCAGGGGCGCCGCGTTCGGGTGCTGGAGGATCGAGCGGCGAACGGCGACGTTGAGCGCCAGCATCGCCTCCTTCCAATTGGAGGAGAAATCCTTGGGGATCTTGGCGTCCATCAGAATCAATCGCGCGACTTCCGCGAGCAATTCGGCCTTGTGCTTGAAATGGTAATACAGCGAAGGCGCCTTGACGCCCAGTCGCTGGGCGACAAGCTCCAGACTGAGGGCCTCCAGGCCGTGGATGTCGATGGCCCCAAGTGCTGCTCGCGCCGCACGGTCTCTTGAAATCAACGGCTTCGCAGGTCTGCCCACAGTTTTCCCTTGGTCATGTGAAGATATGCGCTCGTGGCGGCGCTTCGCTGGTGCGCCGCAGCTTTCGGTTCCTGATTCCCGGTGTCAAGAGGGTGATCGCCGACGGCGTGGCGGTCAGAGGGCTGTTGCCAATGTCGCCATCGCGGCTTTCTGCGCCGCTTTCGCGGCCGTGTATGCCGGCCGCTGCTGCAGACGATTCCAGTACGCAAGCAAGTTGGGAGGCGTGACCTCATCCAGCTTCAGCATGCGCGCCAGCATGAATGCGTATCCGACGCTGATGTCGGCAACGCCAAATCGATCGCCGACCAGATATTCGTGACCTTGCAGCGCGCGCTCCACGAGTTGCAGGCGATCGAGATAGATCACGCGATAGTCCGCGACGACCGCCGGCTGGCGGCGGGGCTCGGGTTCAAAAAAGGCGTAGCGCAACATCGTTGCCAGCGGTGTCGTCAGCGACGATTCCCCGAAATGCAGCCAGTTGAGCCACGCGCCATAGTGAGGATCATCGCACGTCATCGCGAGCGATCCGCGCCCATGGCGACATGCGAGATATTCGAGAATGGCCGCCGATTCGAACAGCACCTGATCGCCGTCGATCAACAGTGGCACCGTCCCGGTCGGGTTGATCTGGAGAAAGTCCGGTGCATGCAGACGAGGCGGAAATGCCAACGGCTTGAGTTGATACGCGAGCTGCATTTCCTCAAGCGCCCATAGGCAGCGAAATGAGCGTGCATCCTGACAGTGGTAGAGCGTGATCATCGTCAACCGTCTCCAGTGACAGCAGTGAATGTCGGTATGCATCCTGATTGTATCTATTATTGTTAGTTATAACAAAGGCGGATCGTCGCGAGGTGACGACATGCAGTGACAGCAGCGCGTGGGCCGGAGATCGGCAGCGTGCGATCACGGTTTCAGCCACGCTGCCGAACGCCGTCTTCAACGTCTTGCGGTCCGCATCCGGCAGTTCGATCGCCATTTCCCGCTCGCTCTGATCAACGAAGCCGTCGCCGTCACGGAACGAGGCGAAGGATCAAGGCCATCTGACGCCTTGAGCGGCTCAAGAGAGCGGCGATCTGCGCAAGCGGTTTTACGTGTCTATGATCATTAGGTATAGTTCAACCACAGACTGCCCGAAGGCGGCGCCCGAGGAGGTCCCCAATGAGCGAGACGATCTACAGCTATTGCCAGTACTGCATGTGCATGTGCGGCACCAAGGTCGTGGTCGAGGGCAATCGGGTGGTCGAGATCGAGCCCGACCGTGAAAATCCGTTCAGCTGGCGCGACTTCTGCCGCAAGGGCAAGACGGCGGCACAGGTAATCGATCATCCACAACGCCTGACGCGGCCGATGAAGCGTGTCGGCGATCGCTATGTCGAAGCGACGTACGAGGAAGCGATCCGTGACATTGCGGCGCGCCTGAACCGCATCATCGAGCGCCACGGGGTCGATGCCGTCGGCAGTTACAGCGGCAATCCTCTGGGCTTCAACTTTTCCGGGACGATGTTCTGGAATGGTCTACTCGATGCGATCGGCACCGGTAACCGCTACTGGGTCGGCTCCGTCGATCAGAACAACACGCATGTCGTGCAGGAGCAGATGTACGGCACCGAGCTGATGGCATTGATCGGCGATGTCGACGATGCAGAGTGTTTCCTGTTCATCGGCATGGATCCCGCACAGAGCAAGTTCGTCTGGATGGAAACCGTGCCGGATGGCTGGAATCGTGTGCTGGAAGCACAGCGTAAAGGGGCCGATCTGATCGTGGTCGATCCACGCCGCTCGACGACGGCTGAACGGGCCGATACGCATGTGGCGATCATGCCCGGTCAGGACTGGGCGTTCCTGCTCGCGCTGCTGCATGTGATCTTCGCCGAGCGACTCGAATGCACGGCAACCGCCGTACCGCTGTCGGGTGTCGACGAAATCAGGACGATGGCATTGGCGGCGCCACTCGATGAATTGGCCGATCGCTGCGGCGTGGCCGTCGATGTCATTCGAGATGTCGCGCGCCGCTTCGCGACGGCAGCGCGCGGCATGTGCATCACCCACACCGGCGTGTCACACACGCCGACGGGCACGATCGCGGAATGGCTGGCGACCGTGCTCAACGCGGTGACCAATCGTCTCGACCAGCCGGGCGGCAAGCGCATCGAGCCGGGCTACATCGATCTGATCGCGATCTGGTCGAAATTCGCACCACCGGGAAAGCATCGCACGCGACTGCGTGACCAGCCGACCGTCGCAGGCTTTCATTCTCTTGCCGAACTGGCCGACGAGATCACGACGCCCGGCGAGGGGCAGATCAAGGCGATGCTGATCGCCGCGGGCAATCCCGTGACCTCGGGGCCAGACGGTGCGGCGCTCGATCAGGCCTTGTCGCAACTGGAACTGCTGGTGTCGATCGACTTTGTCCAACGCGAGAGTCACCGTCACGCGCACTGGCTGATTCCCGGAACGCACTTTCTCGAACGCGAGGGCTTGCACGTGTTGTTTGCGGGACTCGTCGAGCTGCCGTTTGCCCAGTACGCGCGGCAGGCAGTCAAGCCGCCAGAAGGGGTAATGGAGGAGTGGCAGTTCTTCACGGAGCTGGCGCTTGCATTGAACCGCAATCTGTTCGGCAAGCCGGGCGTCAACAAAATCATCCGCGCCAGCCGCTGGCTCGCGCGACTCAGCGGCAAGCCGGAGTGGGCGCTCAATCCGCGCTGGATCGAACGACTGTTGGTGATGAGCGGCAAGCGGCTCAAGTACGACGATATCCTCAAGCACCCGCACGGCTGGCTGTATGGCAAGAAGGAATATGGCCACCTGGCGCGTGCATTGCGTACGCCCGACAAAACCGTGCACTGCGCGCCGCCGCGCTTTCTGTTTTCGCTGACGCGCGAGCTGCGTCATCGGCACACGCGTACCAGCGCAGCGTTCCCGATGCTGATGGTCAACCGGCGTGTTCGCGAGTCGATGAATTCCTGGCTGAACGAGACGCCGGGGCTGTTTGAACAACATCGCAACAACGCGCTCGAAATGCATCCGGACGATGCCGCTGCACTCGACCTGCAGGATGGCCAGTGGGCGCGGGTCAGTTCGGCGACCGGTTCGGTCGAATTGCCGATTGTGATCGTCGCTGGCGGTCGTCCCGGTGTCGTGGCGATTCCGCACGGCTGGGGATCGCGCATTTTCGATCCGAAGTCGGGTACGCAGCCGCGCAAGCTGGGGGTCAATCGAAACCTGCTCGTCGACCGCCGGGAGGTCGATCCGTTCTCGCAGATTCCAGCGCTCAGCGCGATCCCGGTGCGGGTCGAGGTGCTGTTGCCGGCGCATGCCCGGCAGGCAAGCACTGCCATGCCCGCCGTTCACTGAGCGGCGAATCGAAGGACGACGAAATGGCCTATGTAATTGTCGGCACCTGTATCAATGACGCTGCCTGCGTCGATGTCTGTCCGGTCAGCTGCATACATCCGGCACCGATGGAGCCAGGCTTCTCGACCGCCGACATGCTGTACATCGATCCGCTGGTCTGCATCGACTGCAATGCTTGCGCCGAGGCCTGTCCGATCGATGCGATCGTGCGCGAACAAGACCTTCCACCCGCATTGATGCGCTACAAGGCGATCAATGCGGAGCTGGCAATCGCACGTGCGCGTGCCGCCACATGATGAAATCGCCTGAAGATGCCGCATTGCGTGTCGCGATCGTCGGTGCCGGACCTTCGGGCCTGTACGCAGCGGTCGATCTGCTGCGTCGCGATCCGCTGGCGACGGTCGAACTTTTCGATCGCCAGCCGTGCTTCGGTGGGCTGGTACGCTACGGGGTCTCGCCGGATCATGCGGAGCGTCGCAAGGTCAGCGCTTTCTACGAACGACTGGCACTGGCTTCCGGGCGTTTCCGGTTTCACGGCAATGTCGAGATCGGCCGTCATGTTTCACATGCGCAGTTATGCCGGTATCACGATGCAGTGATCTATGCCAGTGGCCTGACGTCTGATCGGCGCCTCGGAATTGCCGGTGAGGATCTGCCGGGCAGCCACGCGGCCGGTGAATTCGTCGGCTGGTACAACGGACATCCGGATGACACTCGGCACCGGTTTGATCTCGATTGCGAACGTGCCGTGGTGGTCGGCAATGGCAATGTCGCGCTGGACGTGGCACGTATGCTGCTGCTTGGCCCGGCGCAGCTCAGGCAGACCGACATCGCCGATCATGCGCTGCAGGCGCTGACGAGCAGTCGCATTCGCGAAGTCGTGATCCTGGGGCGGCGAGGCCCGGCGCAGGCGTCTTTCACGGCACCCGAGCTGTTGGAACTGCTCGATCAGAACCATTTCGAAGTCGTGATCGAAAATGCCGAGGCGCATGCGGCCGCACCGGGAGCAAGCGCAGGCGAAGCGCTGCGGATGCGCCTGCTGAACGAGATTCAAGCTCGCGCCTGGCCGGCAACGCAACGGCGTCTCGTGTTGCGCTTTCTCGCGACGCCGCTGGAAATCGTCGGCAGCGAGCGCGTTAGCGCGATCCAGGTTGCCGACAACGAACTCGTCACGCAGGCGGACGGCACGATCGCCGCGCGATCGACCGGGCGCTCGCGGCCGTTGGACACCGGCCTGGTGCTGCGGTCCGTCGGCTATCGCGGCCAGGCGCTTGCAGACCTGCCTTTCGATGAAGCCAAAGGCGTCGTGCCGAACCGAGCCGGGCGTGTCGTCGATCCCCTCGCGGGACACGAGTGTCGTGGCGTCTATGTCGCGGGCTGGCTGAAGCGTGGACCACGCGGCGTCATCGGCAGCAACAAGCGGTGTTCGCAGGAGACCGTTGGCTCGCTGCTGGACGATGCACGCGCGGGCAAGCTCGACCAGGCGCTTGATCACGACGCACTCGATGTCCTGCTTGCCGAGCGTTGTCCCGAACGCGTCGATTATCGAGGCTGGAAGTCGATCGACGAGCATGAACTGCAAGCCGGCCGGGCCTGCGGTCGTCCGCGCCTGAAGCTGGTCGAAATCGCCGGCATGCTGGCCGCGATCAATGGCGCGGCAAGACGCCGTGCCGCGTGAATTCGAGTCTTTGCCCACCTCACCGATCGTGACCCCATGAACCCAAGGTTGTCTCCTGCTCCAGCAATGAAGAACCGCGTCACCGAGCTGCTTGGCGTGCGCTACCCGATCATCCAGGGCGGCATGCAGTGGGTCGGAACGGCAGAAATGGCGTCTGCGGTTTCCAATGCCGGGGCGTTCGGCATACTCACCGGATTGACGCAGCCGACGCCGGAGCACTTGGCCAAAGAAATCGCGCGCTGTCGTGCGATGACCGACCAGCCGTTCGGCGTCAACATGACGGTGTTTCCGACGATCTCGCCGCCGCCGTACGCCGAGTACATCGATGCCATCATCGAAGGCGGCGTCAAGCTTGTTGAAACCGCGGGTCCGAAATCGTCGGATCATTGGGCCAGATTGAAAGGCGCCGGCATCCGGATCATCCACAAGTGTGTCGCCGTCCGCCACGCACTGAGTGCCGAACGCGCCGGCGTCGATGCCATCAGCATCGATGGTTTCGAATGTGCCGGCCATCCGGGCGAAGACGACATTCCGGGTCTGGTGTTGATCCCGATCGCGGCCCGCAAGCTGAAAATTCCGGTGATTGCTTCCGGCGGTATCGGCGATGGCCGCGGCATGGCGGCAGCGCTGGCGCTTGGTGCCGAAGGCATCAACATGGGGACGCGCTTCGAGGTGACAAAAGAGGCGCCGATTCACGAGGCGATCAAGCAGGCCCTGGTTGCGGGCAGCGAGCGCGATACCAAACTGATCTTCCGCACGCTGAAGAACACGGCGCGCGTGTTCCGCAACGCCGTCAGCGAAGAAGTCGTGCAGATCGAGAATCGGTCGGGCGGCGCGACGTTCGAGGATATCCGTCATCTCGTGGCGGGCAGCCGCGGCAAGAACGCGCTCGATGCGGGCAATCCGCAAGACGGCGTGATCACGGCCGGCATGGTGATCGGCCTGATCGACGATATCCCCAGTTGCGAACAACTCGTGCAGCGCATGGTCAACGAGTGCCGCGAGCGATTGGCCGCTTCGCTCGCCACGATGAACTGAAGGAAGGACATGGCGACCGCAGGCCAGCGTCGCGTTCAGGCGGCAGCCAACAACGGTTGGATATCAGCAGAGGTAGTGATCGCGATGGTCGCTGCGAATTCGAACTGAAGCAAGGAGAATCATGATGAGTAGTGGGCTCGATTTGGACTCGGGGTCCGGCAACGCCAAATTCGTGGTGCTGGGCGCTATCGTGCTGGCGTTTGGCGTCGGCGGCTACCTGGCTTTAGGCCATGGCAGTCCCTCGACAGAAGAGTCGAAAGGCGTTGCGGCGGCAGTGCCAGTACCTGTTGCGCCAGCCCCGGCCCTCGCTGCTTCGTCGAATACGTTGGCGGCCGACGGCACCGCATCGACGCAGATGGGTTCCACGCAGACGGTCGCGATGAATGCCGCCACAGCAGAAGCGAACCTTGCGGCTTCGTCGGTTGGTGCGCCGACGGCGGCCGTGACCGAGAGTCCGGTGGCTGAAGATGTACAAACCGGGACCGCAGCGGCAGCAGCACCCGTCTCCGCACCTGCGGTGACCGATGCCGATGCCCGTGCGCTTTTTGCGGCGAACAGCGAGACGCAGGCGTCGACTTTCAGTGAGGAGTCGGCATCAACCGTGACGCATTCGACACCGCGCATCGCGGTGCGTCCGCCGGCACCGCCCGCACTCGATGCGCTGCATGCCTGGTGGCGGGATGCGGCAATGCGTGACTTCAATGTCCAGTACGTCGGGCAGGCGGCAGGCGAGGATGCGCTGGTGTTTCGTTTCTCGAAGAGCATTGCGGATTCAAGCGCGGCGGCGCAGC
>DATCXY010000126.1:0-3930 GCA_036570585.1 Solimonas sp.
CCAGACCTCATCCGCACTGCGTGTCTCGCGCGCAACCTGCCACAGGCGCGCGTAACCATCCGCACCACTGCTGAGGATCTGCCGGTCATCGGGGCTGAAGCGGGCGTGATCCCAGGTGATCGCGCCGTCGTGCGCACCGAACGAGTCGAGCAGATCGCCCTCGTCGGCATCCCAGATCTTGATCATGCCGTCGTCACCGGCGGTCAACACCAGCGCGGCATCACGACTGAACATGGCGGTGCGCACCGCTGCCGTGTTGCCGGACAGCGTCAGCACGCGATGGTCGGCGAGCCGCCACAGCCATGCGCACTTTGCCCAGTCGCCAATCACGACCTGGCGGCCGTCGTCGCTGAACGCAGCGACGGTGAAGAATCCCGATGCCGGAATATCGATCTTCGCGATGATGTGACCATCCTGTGCATCGAGCAGATATGCGTGCTCGCGTCGATCCGTCGCCAGCAGTCGGCGACCATCGGGACTGAAGACGATGACCCCGACATTGTGTTCGACGCCGGTCGACGGCAGACGTATCTGCCATTGCCAGCTTCTACGCTGCAGGTCCCACAGCCGCACTTCGCCATGCGCACCGATTGCCAGACGTTCACTGTGCGGCGCGAATGCGTAGGCACGCAATTGGTCGCGCTCGAACTGCCTCGGTACCGCGGCGGCTTGCTGCAGATCGAACAGCTCGACACGGCCATCGAGCAGCGATGCAGCGAGATGGCCGCCACCGGCATCGAACGCCAGCAGGCGCGCAGGTGCACCGGCAGCGCGCAGGGTCCGCGTGCTGCCGGTGACGGCAAGATCACTGAGCTCGATCGCGCCGCCGTGCGCCGCCGTCGCCAGCCAGCGACCCTGCGCGCTGAAGGCTGCGGCTGTCAGTACGCCGCGATCAGCGGCGATCGTTCGCTCACGCCGCAGGCCATCGCGTTGCCAAAGTGCGCCACCACCGCCACGTTCGCCGACAAAGAACCGCTCGCCGCCAGGGCTGAATGCCAGCGGCGCACCATCCGCGTGCGGTACTGAACTCGCGAACTCGGCACGCTCGGGCTCCGGCAGTTTCCAGACCAATAGATCGCCCTCGCTGCCACCACTGAGCAGATGTCGATCGGTCTGGTCGAATGCAAACGCGATCGGCGCGCCGTTGTGTCCGTCGAGCGAATACAGCTCGAAACTGCTGCGCGGATCGAGAATCGACAGGCGACCATCGGCGAGCCGCGCAAGCTGCCGGCCGTCCGGACGAAGCGTCGCGAGATTCCCGAACGGATCGAGAAAGCGGCTCGCGTAGATCAAGCCACCACTGAGGCCGTTCCAGACCGCGACCGCGTTGCGCGTCAGGCTCATCAGCCGCGACCCGTCGTCATTGAGTCGCAGATCGATCACCGGTTGCGTGTGTCCGCCGCTCATCAGAACGGCGCCACTGCGCGCATCCCAGACGCGCACGGCGCCGGCGGCCGAGCCCGCCGCAATCAGGCCACAACCTCGATTGGATGCCAGCATCGTTGGCGTACCGCGCAGCCCGTCGTAGTCTGCGAGCAGCGCCGTGGTACGGGCGTCGCGTCGCTCGATCATGCCGTCGCTGCGCGCGGTCAGCAGCACATCGACCCCGCGACAAAAACCGGCCGCGGCGTACGAGCCGCGGACATGACGGATATGCCCGTCGAGCGTCGCCAGCGTCACGCTGTGGTCGGGCGCCACGAACGCGACGCGTCGATCGTCGTCGCTGACCGGCGGCATCGCGATGCCGGTGTCGTTGCTCGCCAGCACGTATTGCGCACGCAGCGCACCGCTGGCCGCATCGAACACGCGCAGCCGTCGCCGTGGCGCATCGAGGTGATCGCTGTCGACCCAGACCAGTGCGCCGCGCGAGCTATAGGCGGCCCAGTACGAATCCATTTCGCCGAGCGGCACATCGACGCGCAATTCACGGCTGGCGACGTCATAGATCCGCAAATGGTGGTTGTCGTCGATGCTGAATGCCTGCGCACCGTCAGCGCGGATATCGGCAACCGCGACCGGCGCACCAGTGGCGATCCGCGCCTGTTGCGCATCGACGACGCGCATCGCGCGGCCAAGCATGAAACGCAATGCCGGCGTGTCGACACCCAGGCGATACGCCTGCGCGAGCAGGACCGCGGCGCGTGTCTCGTTGTGCGCGAGCAGTTCACTGCGCCCATTACGATAAAGCTGGTGAATGCGAACCTGCAGCGCCTGCGCTGCGAGTGCATCGCGCTGCTCGATCTGTTGCCAGTGCCAGGCCATGACGGCCATCGTCAACAAGGCCGTGCACGCCAACGCCGCCAGTGACTGATGGACGATGCGACGGCGACGCTCGCGCCGATGCAATTCGTCGTAGCCGACCCCGATCAGACCGGCGATCAGCTTCAGTGTTGCGCCGCTTTGACCACCGGCGTCGTCGGCCAGATCGGCCGCCAGCGGTTCGGTCGCCTGCCCCGTCGGGGCACCCGCGTCGTCGTAATGTCGAAGCAGGGCCGGAACGAAGCAGTCGCTGTCGAGTGCCTCGTCGACCTTGAGACACAGCACGCGATTTTCGCGGCCTAGCCGCTTGAACGCCTCGACCTCCTCATTGACCCAGTGCGACGCCGCAGCATGTCGCGAGCAGATCACGATCAGATAACGCGACTCACGCAATGCGTGCTGGACGACCCCACCGAGGTCGGCGGAACTCGGCAACTCATCGCGGTCGCGGAAGATCGGATAGAGGCGCCGCGGAATCATTCCGTCGACAGATGCCTTGCCGGATAGACGACGCGGCACGCGATAGGCTTCCAGCCGGCGATGCAGCCAGCGCGCCCAGCGCCGGTCATGATGGCTGTAGCTGATGAACGCCCAGTATCGATACGATTCTTGCACGCGCCCCCCGACGGTCCCCCACGAATCATAATGGCTGCATCGACGCGTGGTGGCATCATCAGCGTATGGGGAAACACGAGAAGCTGTCGATCAGCGGCACCGCGACGCTGCCGTTGCGTGACTGGCTGGCGATGCATCGACACACCGACGCCGGCGCGCGGCGGCTGCGCATCGGTGCTTGCGGCCATCTGTTGCTGTCACCCGCCGAGGCCCGTCGCGCACGGGGACAGCTGGTCGACCGCGTATTACCGGCGCTGATCGCCGACGACGCAACGCATCTTTCGCTGTTCGTTGGCATGGCGCCGGGTGCCGACATGTTGTTCCTGCAGACGGCCGCCGACTGGTTGCGCGCGCGCAATCTGCCATTCGAAATGACCGCGCTGCTGCCGGTGCCGGTCAACAAGCTGATCGATGACTGGGTATTGCGCGCCCAGGACCAACAGCGCCGCATCACCGCGCTCACACGCACCGCGCTCGCCGACGAAGCCGAAATCCTGCTGCAGCGCTGCACAACGATCGTGCCGCTGTATCCGGAAGGCATCGATGCGACCACGCTGAGCTCACGCGCGTTTCGTCAACATCAGTATCGTCGGCTCGCCGCGATCCTGGCCCAGCATGCCGATCATGTCGTTGCGATCCTGCGTCCGTTCACGTCGCCGGAACCCGGCGGCACCGGCGAGATCGTCGCCTGGCGTCGCACGCCGCAGAACATCCCCGCAGACCTGCGCCTGCACGCCGCGCACAGCGCGAAAAGCCGGCTCGTGCATATCGTCGATCCGTCGCAGTCGGCGAAGGCGCGCGCTGCGCGCGACAGTCCGATCGAGGAAGACCAACTCAGTCGCATCCTGCACAGCGCCGAGCTCGCGCGTCGCACCGGCAACGAGCTGCTGTGCAACGATATTGTCTATCGGGCGCTGAAGAACGGACTTCGCTCGCGGCGGCTTGAATACCTGCGTATCCAGGCGCTCGCCAATACCGGCAACGTGCGCATGGCGCTCGACCGCTATCTCAGCCTTGATCTGCACGAAAACGAGCTCGACGAAGACTGGCTCGCAT
>DATCXY010000127.1:0-13151 GCA_036570585.1 Solimonas sp.
CTTGCGCCGCGAACTGCCGATGCCGCGGCCGGGGGCCGGCGATCCGCGCAAGCCGCATGGCCTGATGCAAGCGGTCGCCGCGATCGCCGATCCTGCTGCCGCGATCACGACCGACGTCGGCCAGCACCAGATGTGGGTCGCGCAAAGCTATCCGTTTGCGCGCAAGGCCCGTGTCGGCGTGCCGGCGCCGAACCGCTGGCTGACGTCGGGCGGTCTCGGCACCATGGGCTTCGGCGTGCCGGCGGCGATCGGTGCCGCACTGGCGAATCCGCAGGCTGGCGCCATCTGCTTTTCCGGCGACGGCAGCCTGCTGATGAGCGTGCAGGAACTCGCGACGCTGGCCGAACTCCAAGCGAACGTGAAAATCATCGTTCTCGACAACGGCGCGCTCGGCATGGTGCGCCAGCAACAGAATCTGTTCTATGACGCGCGCTACAGTGGTTCGCTGTACCGACATCCACCGTCATGTTGCGCGATCGCCGAAGCGTTCGGCGTGCCGGCGATCGACCTCGATTTTGTTCGCGATCCGGTACAGGCCTTGCAGGCCGCATTCGCACAGCCCGGACCGATGCTGATCCGAGCGCCGATCGCGGCTGATGAAATGGTGCTGCCGGCAGTCATGCCGGGCGGCGCGAACATCGAAGCCGTCGGCTGATGATCGTGTTTGGACACTGTCATTGCGCGCCGTGCAGCGGCGAAGCATTCCAGCGGCGAAGCCGGATCGGGCGGCGCGTCTGGATTGCTTCGCCGGCTCTTCGCGCCCTCGCAATGACGCAAATCGAGACACGCGCCGGCGAGCCGCCAGACAAACCTTCATCCCGATTCGCTAATCTTCCCAACGCACTACGGAACTGACGATGCACATGCCACCAACCGGGCTCTACGAAGCTCCCCTGCCGACCGACTGGCCGGAACCTGAAGCACTTGGCTTCGGCCGCGTACTCGGCCCCTACATCGCACACGCGCAACATGGCGAAGACGGCGGCTGGCACGCGCCCTGCGTGAGCGCTCGCAATGCCTTGCCGGTACCGGTCGCCAGCGGCGGACTGCAATACGGATTTTCCGTGTTCGAGGGTCTGAAGGCCTACCGCAATGCCGACGGCCAGATCCACTTGTTCAGGCCGCGCGACCATGCGCGCCGCCTGCAACAGAGCGCGCATCGTCTGGTGATGCCGGCGCCGCCCGAAGAACTGTTCATGACGCTGTGCCAGCTCGCCGTGCAGGTGCACGCGCGTTACGTGCCGGCGCATGGTCGCGGCGCACTGTATCTGCGGCCAACCTTGTACGCCGAGGAAGAAGCGCTGGGGTTCCGGCCGGCAACACGCCACCGCCTCGCGGTTGCGGTCACGCCATGCTCGGATCCACAGCCAAAGTCGATGCGGCTGTGGGCGGAATCCGAACTGATCCGCGCCGCGCCCGGCGGACTGGGTGCAGCCAAGACCGGCGGCAACTACGCGGCCGGCCTCGCCGGCCAGCTACGCGCCAGAGAAAACGGCTTCGACGATGTGATCTGGCTCGACGCGATCACGCGTCGGGAACTCGCCGAAGCCGGCACCATGAACGTGTTCGTGCAGGTCGGCGACGAGCTGATCACGCCGCCGCTCGACGGCACCATTCTCGCCGGCATCACGCGTGATTCGGTGTTGCGCCTGCTGCGCGCCGATGGCGTGCGCGTTTCCGAACACCGCATCACGCTCGACCAGCTCGCTGCGGCCGGCATGGCCGGCCAGCTTGGCACGGCGTTCGGCGTCGGCACCGCCGCGCGGCTGGTCAGCATCGACGAAATCAGCGATGGCACGACCGCGATCCGCTTCCGCGACACCGGACTGACCACCCGCCTCTACGAACAGCTCAAGCAGGTCCAGGAAGGCACCAGTCATGCGCTGCGAGAATGGCGCGTCACCGTGCCGACCCCGCAGAGCGCTTGAGGCGAGCGTGGTCCAGCACATCATCGACGGCGACGCCCTGCCCTACGCACCGGACAAACTGGCGCGCAAACCGACCTGCGGCGTCGATGGGTTCCTGGGCGTCGATCTGCGCGTCGGCACCATCATCGATGCCGCGCCTTTCGCCGGCGCGCGCAAACCCGCCTACCGGCTGCGCGTCGACTTCGGCCCGGTCGTCGGGGTGCTGGAAACCAGCGCGCAGATCACGCATTACCGGATCGAGACGCTGATCGGCCGACGCGTGGTCGGCGCACTGAACCTCGGCGAGAAACGCATCGCCGGTTTCAAGAGTCAGTTCCTGGTACTCGGCGCTCTGGCGCCGGACGGACAGGTCCATCTGCTTGCAGCCGACGGCACACCACCGGACGGTGCGCCGATTGCCTGAGAAAAATCCCGTCCCGTCATTGCAAGCGCAGCGAAGCAATCCAGCAGAGAACCCTGATTGAGCAACGCACTGGATTGCTTCGTCGCTACGCTTCTCGCAATGACCGCTCTATCGCGATTTCTCAGAACTGATATTTGAGGAACGTGCGCGCGACATCGCGATCGCGCATCAGGTTGCCGTCGCCGCCGCCGAAGAACCAGGTGTAGCCCAGATTCAGCGACAGGCTGGAGCGGTAGCGGATCTCCAGGCCGACATCCGCCTGCTTGCGGCCTTCGATGAAATTGGCGGCATAGCCCGGCGCGGTGCCCTTGACGTCGTGCTTCCAGACGATCTGCGGTTGCAGCGAAATGCTCGGCCACACGGACTCGTATTTGATCTGCGAAATGATCACGTAGCCCCACGAGAACTTGTCCGGAAAATACTTGCGGTTCTGCTGATGCGGGTTGAAGCGCAAACCGTCCGGGCCATAGCTGCAGGCCTGATTGGTCGAGCAGGCCTGGCGTGAACCATCGGCGCCCGACCCATCGGCACCGGCGCTCGCCTGCGTGAACGTGCCCGGTGCTTCGAGCTGCAAGCGATCGAGCGATGGCAGACCCGGCACCCAGGTCGCACCGAATTCGAACAAGGTGATGATCTGATCGGCCTTGATGAAGTTGAAAGTATCGGTTGCGCCCATCACGTAGGTCGAACCGAGATTGAATTCGTAGCTGTCCAGGTTTTCCCAGCCGCGGATGTAACCCGGGTTCTTGTGGTTATAAGGTTTGGTCGGGTCAGACGCCGGGTTGGCGCCGACGGTACCGCCGCGATACGGCACCACGAACGATGGAAACGCACGACCGGCCCCCGGCATGTGCCCGACCAGCAGATCGTAGGTGTCGTTGTAGCCGCCATTGCCGCTGGCGGTCACGAAGTCACTGCCGCGATAGACGCAGGTGTCGGACGTGAGGATGACGCTGCAGACACTGGGATCTTCGTAAATGCCGACGCCACCGATCGCATTGATGTTGTTGAGGCCAAGCGACGAGGCGAGCGCGCCGAATGCCTGTTGCAGCGCCGGCGGCAAGGCGCCGGCAGCCAGACCCAGACCATTACCCGTTCCTGCGCATCCGGCGTCCGGCAGATGGCAGTTGGTCAGCGTCGGGCCGAATGCGGCGAACGCAAGATCCTCCAGATCGACCTGCATCGGCGCATCCGGCCGATACGCGAGTTCACCCTGCAACGACCAGTCGCCGAGCGTGGTGTTGAACGACATGCCGTACAGCTTGATGTTCTGCGGATACTCGACCTGCAACTTGGCCGTATCAAAGCCGACCACGTCACTGCTCGCGCCTTCCGGATCGTTCGGATTGAGCAGCGCATGCAACAGCGGCACGTCAGCGCAGGCCGCGAGGAACTGCACGGTGCTGGTGGTGTGCTTGGCGCAGGATTCTTCGGTCGCGTAGAAGCTCACGTACGGGGCGCGTGCGTGGTAATTCTCGAAATAGAAACCCAGCTCCGTGCCGCTGCCGAGATTCTCCGCGTAGTACTTGAATGCCGCACCGTACTGCCCGCCATTGTGCGGCTCGTTGTCGCGCAGACGCTGGATGGTCGTCGAAGTATTGGTGATGCCGGACAACGGGTTGTCGAGCAGCAGGCCCAGGCTTTCCGGATCTTCCGCCGCACCGCCAAAGCTGACGCTGGCATGGTCGACCGCATTGCGCGAACCGACGTCGAGAAACGAGAAGTACGAGCCCGGCGCCGGCGCTTCCAGCGGCTCCCACTCGTACTGGTAGAACGCTTCGATCGTCGCATTCTCGAACGGCTCGACTGACGCGAACGCCATGCCGACCGGCGTGAATACTTCTTCGACCTGATAGCCGACGCGGAAGAAGTTATTGGTGTTGACCGGATTGATCGAGTTGATCGAGTCGAACACCAGCAAGGTCGACTCACCCCAGTTCAGCGTCTGGCGGCCGACCTTGAGCGTCAGCTCCTTGTCGAACGGCAGCGGCACGTGCCCATAGAAGTATGCGTCGAGCAATTGCAGGTCCGTGCCGATCTGCTTGAGCGTCTGGCCATCGCTGCGCTTGTTGCGGACCGTACCGCCGGGACCGTAGACGATGCCGCAAGGCCCGCCGGTCGGATTGCGATAGGCCGGACATGGCCGCGAATCGTTGCGCACCACCAGCGTCGAGACCGGCAACGGCAGATTGATCGGCAACAGTTCCGAGCCTGGCGTTGATGCAAAACCCACATCGAGATAGTTGTCGGAAGTGATGCGGTTCGGATGGTATTCGCGAAAATCCGCGTTCACCGCATCGTAGAAATACAGACCTTTGACGAACAGGCCCCAGTCGCCCAGCGTCAGGCTCAAATCCTGGGTGATCTTGAATGGCGCCTGCACCAGATCGTAGCGATCGTAATTGAGATCGCCATCATCGGAATTGATGGAGAACTGACCCGGGGCATTGGCCAGTTGCGCCGCCGGAAATGTCTGCTCGCGGAACAAGCCCTGACACGACTGGTAGTGAATGCGCTGCGTGCCGTTGGCATCGACGCGGCCGCAAACACCCGGGTCGTTGTTGGCCTTGCCGATCAGACTTCGGGATCGGCTCTCCATGCGCATCGCAACACCCGCCGTGACCGTGGTGTTGAGCGTGCCGGAAAGCCGCAGATCATCCCCCAGCGGCAGATCGATACTGAGCGCGTGGACGACTCCACACTGCAAGCTCATCAACGCGGCCACCACCGCGGACGCAAACGCGTAACGATGCTGCATGGCTTCTCTCCCCCTGTTCCCGGGTTTGCACCGTCGTGGGTGCAGCCGACTCATGTCGACCTTCGCAATGCCCGCGCGGCTCGTGTCCGCGGTTTCCATCAAGTCATTGCATGGCTTTGATTATCAGCTGAAACCCCATGCGCGCAAGAGGATTTTCGATTACCGGGAAAGCGACATTTCCGCGTGCGTCAGCCGCTGCGAGATTTCAGACTCGGGCCGATGGCAGTAGCGCAAGCCGGCTTTGCTGCGCTCGGCAGCCGGTCGCAGCTGCGTGCAGACCGCGATTGCGGACGCGCAGCGCGGTGCGAACGGACAACCATCGGCCCGCATCGACGCACGCGAAAGATTGCCGGCAATCGCGTAGAGCGGTGCATCCGGATCAGCGTCCAGTCGCGGACGCGCACGCAGCAGCGCCTGTGTATAGGGGTGCGTCGGTGCCCTCAGAATCGCATCGCTGCGCCCTTGTTCCATGACGCGTCCGGCGTAGAGCACCAGGCTTTGCTCACACAATTCGCCGAGCAGGCCGAGATCGTGCGTGATCAGCAACAGCGTCAGCGAGAATTCCCGGCGCAGATCCCGCAGCAGCGTGATCAGCTGCCGCTGCACCGTCACGTCGAGCGCCGTCGTCGGCTCATCGGCAATCAGCAGTTCCGGGCGACAGGCCAGCGCCGCGGCCAGCATCACGCGCTGGCGCATGCCGCCGGAAAGCTCATGCGGATACTGATGCACGCGTCTGGCCGCATCGGCAACGCGAACCGTGTCGAGCAGACGCTGTGCTTCCCGTAGCGCCGCCGCGCGCGACAGGCCACGATGCACTTCCAGCGCCTCACCAATCTGCACCCCGACCGACAGATAAGGATTGAGACTCAGGCCCGGATCCTGAAACACCATGCCGATCCGCGCACCGCGTATCGAACGAAGCTGTGCACTGCCGGCGCCAATCAATTCGATGCCGTCAAACGTGGCGCGCCCACTGACGTGCAGTTCCGGATCTTGCAAACCGAGTAGCGCGAGTGCCGCTTGCGTCTTGCCGGAACCCGATTCGCCGACAACCGCCAGACTGCTGCCGCGTTCAAGCGTGAACGACAGCGCATCGACGATCGGCAGCGCATTGGACGCAGGCGCTTTCACTGTCAGCTGCCGCACGTCGAGCAGCGTCATGACGATGCTCCGCCGCGGCGATCGAAATGCGTGCGCAATTGTTCGCCGATGATGTTGAGCAGCAGCAGACTGCCGCTCAGGAATATCGCCGGAAACAGCACCGACCACGGCGTGACTTCCATCTCGCGCGCGCCGTCATTGACGAGCGCGCCCCAACTGGTCGCCGGTGCTTGCACGCCGAGACCCAGAAAGCTCAGAAACGATTCGATGAGGATCACCTGCGGCAATGTCACTGCCGCGTAGACGATCACGATGCCGAGCAGATTGGGTACGACATGACGCGTGATGATCTGCGCATCGCTGAGACCGGCAAGCTGCGCGGCGGCAACGAACTCGCGACGACGCAGGTTCAGCGTCTGGCCGCGTACGACGCGCGCCATGTCGAGCCAGTTGACGGCGCCGATCGCGACGAACATCAACAGCAGATGACGGCCGAACAAGACCATCAACACGATCACGAAAAACATGAACGGCAACGCATACAGCACATCGACAACACGCATCATCAGACTGTCGATGCGGCCGCCGAGATAGCCTGCGACTGCACCGTAAGCAACACCGATCAGCAATGACACTGCGGTTGACACCGCCCCGACCAACAGCGAAATCCGGCCGCCGCAGAGCGTGCGCACGAACAGGTCGCGGCCGAGGCTGTCGGTGCCGAACCAGTGCGCATCCAGCAACGTCGGTGCCGCCGACCAATGGCCGGCGAAATCGATCTCGTCGCAGGCATACGGACTGAACCACGGCCCGGCGATCACCAGCACGACAACGCCGGCAAGTGCCAGCAGGCTCAGACGCAGACTCCAGGGCAGTGTCGATTTCATTGCTGACGCAGCCGCGGATCGAGCGCGCCGTAAAGCAAGTCGACGACGAAATTGAAGATCAGGATCAGCGTGCCGTAGAGCAGCACGACGCCGAGCACCAGGGTGTAGTCGCGATTGAGGGCCGCCTGCACGAAGTAACGGCCGAGGCCGGGAATGCCGAAGATCTGCTCGACGACCACCGAGCCGGTCATCAGACCCGCTGCGGCGGGCCCCAGATGCGAGATCACCGGCAGCAGTGCGGGCCGCAGTGCGTGGCGCCGGATCAGCAAGCGCTCAGACAAACCTCGCGCCATTGCAGTACGGATGTACGGCGCCGCCATCGTTTCGATCAGGCTGCCGCGCAGTAAGCGTGCGATGTAGGCAACCTGCGGCAGCGCCAGCGCAATCACCGGCAACACCATGTCGGCGTATGCACCGTGTCGCCAGCCGCCGGCCGGCAGCCAGCCGAGCCCCATCGCGAACAACAGGATCAGCAACGGCGCGATCACGTAATTTGGAATCGAGACGCCGAGCAAGGCGACATTGCTCAACACATGGTCGAGCGCGCTGCCCGGTCGTCGTCCAGTTACCACGCCAATCGCGCCGCCCAGCAATAGCGCCAATGCCAGAGCCGCGGCGCCCAGTGCCAGGGACACCGGCAAGCCGGCGGCGACCAGTTCGGTGACGCGATAACCCTCGTACTGGAACGAAGGTCCAAGATCCCCGTGCATGAGCGCTTCGACGTAATGCAGATACTGTTTCCACAGCGGCGCATCGAGCTGGTATTCGCTGCGCAATGCCGCTTCGATCTGCGGCGGCAGACTGCGCTCGCGATCGAAGGGGCCACCCGGCGCCGCCCGCATCATGAAGAACGCCAGCGTCATCAGCACGAACAAGGTCGGCAGCGCGGACAGCAAGCGGCGGAGCGCGAACGCGAACATCAGCCGCGCACTCCAGCCGTCCGCGCGGAAGCGGCATGCTCGTCACGGCTTGCGCCATTGCGAGGGCAGAAGGGGCTGCCAGCTCGTGATCGGTGTTGCCTGGAGGCCCAAGCACATCTGCAGGAGCGCGCCTTGCGCGCGATCTGCCCGGCGCCATCGATTGCGTCACGCGCAGCCTCGGCTTTTCGGCCAAGGCGCGCTCCTACGGCCGGAACCATCCAGGCGCAATTGTCGCAGCGGCGCGAGCCGCGACCCAGCAGCCTATTCATCGACACGCAGATCTTTGCTGTAGTGATAGTCGAGCAGATTGTCGTGCCAACCCTGCACGCGCGGCTTCACGAGGTGCTTGGACACGTACCAGTAGATCGGAATGAACGGAACGTCATCGAGCGCGCGTCGCTCCGCGTGCGCGAGCAGATCGGCACGCCGCGATGCATCCTCTTCGCGTGCCGCTTGTGCGACCAAGCCGTCGTAGCGCGCATCGTGCCAGCCCATGTCATTGCGTCCGTTGTCGCTCGTCAGCACATCGAGAAAGCTCGACGGATCATCGTAGTCGCCGATCCACGATGCGCGAAACACCTGCGTCACCCGGCGCATCCGCCGCTGCGCGAGAAACACCTTGTTCTCCTCGTTGATCAGGGTCGTCTCAACACCCAGCATCTGCTTCCACATCGCCGCGATCACCGTCGCGATGCGCTTGTGGTCGTCGTGCGTGTTGTAACGCAGTTCGATTTGCAGCGGACGATCGGCCGTATAACCCGACGCCGCATACAGACGACGCGCTTCGGCGACGCGCTGCGCCTGCGGCCAGTGTGCCCATTCCGGCAATTGCGATTGATAGTGTGCGACACCCGGCGGCACCCAGCCGTACGCCGGCTGCGCGAGCCCGTTCATGACCTTGCTGACGATCAGTTCGCGGTCGATTGCCAGCGTCAGCGCCAGTCGCAGATTCCGGTTCCCGGCAAATGGCGGACGCTGCACATTGAAGCCGTAGTAGTAGCTGCCGAGATATGGCGCGACATGCAGTTGCGCACCGAACTGCTTGCGCAGCGCCGGCGCCTGCACCAGCGGGATCTCGGATGTGACGTCGAGTTCGCCGGCGCGATAGCGCTTGAGTTCGGACGCAATGTCGTCGGTCGGCAGATACTGCACGTGATCGATCTTCGTGTGCGCATCATCCCAGTAGTACGCATTGCGCCGCAGGTCGATCTGCGCCTGTACACGCCAGTCGTCGAGCCGATACGCACCATTGCTGACCAGGCGGCCGGGCCTCGCGAAGCCGCGGCCGAATTGTGCGAGCGCCGGTCCATAGACCGGGAAGCTCACCGGGTGTGCGAGCAGGCTGAGAAAGTACGGCGTCGGTTGTTTCAGCAGAATCTGCAAGCGTGTCGGGGACAATGCCCACGCCGCGAGTATCGAAGCCGGCACATCGCCACGCGTGATCGCATCGGCATTGGCAATCGGTGACAACAGTTGCGCGAACGGTGAGCCGGTTTTCGGATCGACGGCACGTTGCAACGAACGCACGAAATCCGCTGCCGCCAGCGACTCGCCATTCGACCAGTGCAGATCAGTCCGCAGATCGAAGGTATAGCGTCGCCCGCCATCTGCGACCTGCCAGCCGCTGGCCGCCGCCGGCAGCACCTTGCCGTCGGCCTCGATCCGCGTCAGCCCTTCATACAGATCACGCGCGATATTGAGCGCGCTGACACTCGACATCCGCTGCGGATCGAGTGATTCGGGTTCGGGACCATTGCCGATGCGCAGCGGTGATCCGGCAACCGCTGACGTGCACGCAAGCAACAACGCGCAAGCCAGCAGGTGAATCCACCTCATGCAGGTTTGCGACGACGCGACGCCATCGTGACCGCAATCACCGACAACAAGATGATCAGCGTTCCGCCAACCTGCATCGTGCTCAAGTGCTCATCAAGCACCAGCCAGCCGAGGACGACCGCGACCGCTGGATTCACGTAGGCGTACGTACCAAGCTGTGACGGCGTGACCTGATGCACGAGCCAGAAATAGGCGCCGTAGCCGACGCAGGAACCGAACACCGCGAGATAAAGCAGCGCGGCTGTCGAACTCGTCGTCCAGTGCCATTGCGCCGCTTCACCGAGCGAAAGCCCCAGGCCGGTCATCACCACACCCGTGATCGCCATCTGCAAAGCAGCCGTCATTGGTGGTGCGCAACCCACCGGGTTTCGCCGCGACACCACGGAACCACCCGCCCACAGAATCGGCGAAATCACCAGGGCGAGATACGCAAACCACGGCGCCGCCGCCGCGTGCAGTCCATCGCCAACCAGTACCGCAACACCGAGAAAACCGATCACCAAACCGATCGCCGTCCAGCGACTCAAGGCCTCACCGCTAATACCCAGCGTTCCGAAACCCGCCATCCACAAGGCCGAAGTCGCCACCAGCAATGCCGCTTGATTTGATGGCACCCATTGCTCGCTCCAGGTAACCAGACCATTGGCGCCGACCAGCATCAGCAGGGCCGTGATGGTAATCACCGCCCAGTCACGTCGCGCCTTGGGCAGACGCGCGCCGCGCCAATACGCGTAGACGAACATCGGCCCCGCAGCGATCAAAAAACGAAGGCCCGCAAACAGAATCGCCGGCGCATCATGCACGCCGATGCGGATCGCCAGATACGTTGAGCCCCAGACGACGTAGACGATGGCGAAGGCAAGCAGAACATGCGTGGTGGGCCGCAACTGCGAGTCGCTCATGCGGAATCGAACTCCACGCACAGACCAGGCATGATCTCAAGTACCGAGTTGATCCGGTCGAGCTGCAACTTCTGCCAATAGTGCGTCACAGTCACGATGGAGATCTGTTGGCGATCGGCGGCGATGCGAGAGATCACGCGAAACGGCCCCTCCAACACTTCGCTTCATTCCTACCCGGGATATTCCGCTGTACCGCGCGGCCACTAAGCGGCAACTCGGCCTGCTGCTTGAAACCGACGGCTGCGGTCTTGGGATGCGGCATGGCGAGTTCCTCGAAGCGTCGCCTCATTCTAGCGCGCGATGAAAATGGGATATCACGCTTCCCTTCTCAACAGGCAAAAATACTGGGGGTTCGCGTTCATGAAATCTCCGATAGAAATCCTTGCGTCGTCAGCAGGCGTGTGCCGCGAACCCGCTCAAAAAAGACAAGCCCCGCGAAAGCGGGGCTTGTCTTGACACCACAGCGTCTGAAACTCAGAAATTGAGTTTGACGCCTGCGTACCAGCGCTGGCCAAGGGCATCGTAGACGTCTGCCCAGGTACCGGCACCCGTCGAGGAGCCAGGCAGCAGGCCGTTGGTATCGGCGCGCGGCGGCTTGGTGTCGAACAGATTGTCGACACCGACGTAGAACTGGGCCACGTTCCACGTGTAGCCGACCTGCAAGCTGGTATAGCTTCGCGGTGAAACGCTGTTGACCTTCGATTCACCCCAGAACTGATCGTCCAGATAGGATTTGCCGATGTAGGTCGTCAGTGTCTGTGCCGACCAGTTGCCCCAGTCGTAGCCCAAGGTCAGTGAGAACTTGTCCTTCGCCGCACCGATTTCACCGGCGATTTCATTCTTCGGCAGGCCAGGCTGTTCGACCAGGAACTGGTTGATCAGGTGCGACCATACCAAGCGCGACGAGAGCTTGCCGGGACCAACCCTGTCCGCCCAATTTGCGGTGAAGTCGAAGCCGCGTGCTTCGAGTTCGCCGGCGTTGACGATGCCTGAATTGACGAACTCGAGCGAACCGGCACTGTTGCTGCCGACGTTTTGCGGGCGACGAGTGATGAAGTCGCAGAAGCTGGCATCACCGCTGTAGCACTGGTTCAGCACCGACTGAAAGTCGATTTGGACGATCGCATCCGTGATCTTGATGTTGTAGTAATCGAACTCGAACGAAGCCTTGCTCAGAAAGTCGATGCTGCTCGGCTGCCAGACCAAACCGACCGTGTAAGACTTTCCGACTTCCTCGTCCAGATCCGGATTGCCGCCGGCGAAACCGCTCACACCTTGGTTATCCGCCGTGTTGAGCGTGAACTCACCGTTAGCATCGATGTTGCTCTGCACACCCGGCGCTGCGCGGCAACGCTCGGCTGTCGTACCGGTATCCGCATTGGTGATGCCCGCGCAAGGATCTGTCACGGACGGGAAATCCTGAGACTGCGGAGAGTACAGTTCAGTGATGTTCGGCGCACGGGTTGCCTGCGAAACCGTGCCACGCAAGCGCAGATCCCTGATCGGCGAGTACTCGAGGTTGGTGCTGTAGCTGAAGACCTTGCCAACCGAGGAGTAGTCACCGACGCGCACGGCACCGCCGACGTTCAACGCATACACGCCGGGCATGTCGGCCAGCAGTGGCGCCTTCAGTTCGAGATAGGCCTCCTTCACAAAGAAGCTGCCCTCGGTGCGCGGAATCTTGTTGCCGGCGTTCAGGCCGGCCTGCTGCAGCGCATCGAATTCGCTACGCGAATACTCATCGCGATACTCAAGACCGAAAGCCATGCCGAGCGGACCCGCCGGCAGATCGACCAAGGTTCCGGCGACCGAACCGCCTACCGACTGCTGCGAGGTGAAACTCTGATATGAAGTCGGCGCGGAGATGTACGCCACCGCCTCCGGCGACAGCGAGTTGTAACCGAAGACGCTGGCTGGGGCGCAACCTTGGGCACGCGCAAATTGGTCGCGACAGATCGCCTCGGTTGTATTGCCGTCACCGTCGATATCGTTGACGTCCGGGATCGCTTCGAGCGCCTGGCGGAGACTCTGCACATTGACCTGACCGCTGGAAATCTGCGATTCCTTCGTCACGCCGTAGCCAACGTAGGTTTCGTAGGTCCAGTCGCGGATCAGATCGCCCTTGAAGCCGGTGACGATGCGGAAGGTATCGCGGTCGACCGCCGAACCGCGGGCGCCAACGTCCACGAGACGCTTCGAGAAGTTGTAGTCAGGCAGACCGTCACCATCCTGATCCCCCATCCGCGCCAGCAGCGCGGCCGGAATCAGCGGGTTGGCCAGCACTACGCCGTTCACGTTGAATGCGGCCGGCGTGAAGCCGCCCGGCGTCGTCCCGGTGCTGGAATAATCATCGAACGGGAAAGGCTCGAGCTCGCTGCGCACCTGCGTCTGCGCGAACGTGCCTTCGAAGAAGGCC
>DATCXY010000128.1:0-15778 GCA_036570585.1 Solimonas sp.
GCATTCGCAACGCGCAGACCGCCCGCAAAAAGCAGGTGTCGGCACCGTCGTCGAAGGTCAAGGAAGCGATCGCCGCCGTCCTCAAGGACGAAGGCTACATCTCCGACTTCAACGTCGTTGCCGATGGCGCGAAGAAGACCATCACGCTGGCTCTGAAGTATTTCGAGGGCAAGCCGGTCATCGCGAAGATCCAGCGCGTGTCGAAGCCGGCACTGCGCGTCTACAAGGGCAAGGACGAACTGCCGAAGGTTCTCGGCGGTCTCGGCGTCGCCATCGTTTCCACGCCCAAGGGTGTGGTCAGCGACCGCAATGCACGCGCAGCCGGTCTCGGCGGCGAAGTGCTCTGCATCGTCTCCTAAGGAAAAAGTACCATGTCCCGCGTTGCTAAAATGCCGGTGAAACTGCCGGCCGGTGTCCAGGTCAGCAAGGTCGATGGCCAGCTGACCGTGAAGGGCGCCAAAGCCAGCCTGACGATCAATGTGCCGGCCAAGGTCGAGATCGATGTCAACGGTGACGTGATTACGGTCGCTGGGGCCTCGATCGCAGCCGACAACATGCAGGCCGGTACGTTCCGCGCGCTGCTGAACAATGCCGTCGTTGGCGTGTCTGTCGGCTACGAGAAGAAACTGCAGCTGGTGGGCGTCGGTTATCGCGCCGCAGCGGCGGGCCGCAAGGTGAATCTCTCGCTCGGCTTCTCGCACCCGATCGAATACCCGGTGCCGGAAGGCGTGACGGTGGAAACGCCGACGCAGACCGAAGTGATCATCAAGGGCGCAGACAAGAAGATGGTCGGCCAGGTTGCCGCCGACATCCGCGGTTTCCGTCCGCCGGAGCCTTACAAGGGCAAGGGCGTGCGTTATTCCACCGAGAAGGTGGTACTCAAGGAAGCGAAGAAGAAATAACGTGTTCGCGTGGCGGGTTCCCCTTCGGGCCGCGCTGCGCATATGGACCGGATTACTTCTCGCAAACATTTTGGTAGTGACCAGAAAGTTGGAATCATGAAGGACAAGAAGCAGACCCGCATTCGCCGCGCCCGCCGTACGCGCGCCCACATCCGTGAGCTCGGTGTACATCGCCTGGCGGTTCACCGCACGCCGCAACACATCTATGCGCAGATCATCGCGCCTGATGCGTCGGTAACGGTGGTCAGCGCCTCGACCGTCGAAAAAACACTTGCCGAAGGCCTCGAAGGCACCGGCAACGTCGCGGCGGCGAAGAAAGTGGGTGAAGCGATCGCCACTCGCGCCAAGGAAAAGGGCATCACCAAGGTGGCTTTCGACCGCGCAGGTTTCCAATATCACGGCCGCATCAAGGCCTTGGCCGATGCCGCGCGTGAAGCCGGCCTGGAGTTCTAAAAATGGCGAACCAACACAGCTACGACAGCCAGCAGAACAGCGATTTCAAGGAAAAGCTGATCACCGTCAATCGCGTGTCGAAGACGGTCAAAGGCGGCAAGCAGTTCGCATTCACGGCGCTGACGGTAGTCGGCGATGGTGCCGGTCGCGTCGGTTTTGGCTATGGCAAGGCGCGCGAAGTGCCGCAGGCCATCTCCAAGGCGATGGACCAGGCGCGCAAGAACATGGTGTCGGTTGCGCTCAAGGGCCTGACCGTGCAGCACGAGATCTGGGGCCAGCATGGCGCCGCCAAGGTCTTCATGCGTCCGGCCTCGGACGGTACCGGCGTGATCGCCGGCGGTGCGATGCGCGCCGTGTTTGAAGTAGCCGGGGTGCAGAACGTGCTCGCCAAGGCGCTGGGTTCGCGTAACCCGATCAATCTGGTGCGTGCGACGATGGATGCACTGACCAAGATGAACAATCCTTCGGAAATGGCCGCCAAGCGTGGCAAGACCGTTGAAGAACTCCTCGGCTAAAGAACGAGAACGATCATGACCGCTCCCAAGCAGATCAAGCTGACGCTGATTCGTAGCCTCGCCAAGCGCCTGCCCAAGCATCAGGCCTGCGTGCGCGGCCTCGGCCTCAGCCGTATGCACCAGTCGCGCATTGTTGCCGCTACGCCCGAGAACATGGGCATGGTCAACAAAGTCTCGTACATGCTGCGCATCGAAGAAGTCGCGTAAGACGGCTGCGACAGGATCCATAGAACATGAAACTCAATACGATCAAGCCGGGCAAGGGCGCGAAGACCAAGAAGGCTCGCGTTGGCCGTGGTATCGGCTCGGGCCTGGGCAAGACTGCCGGCCGTGGCCACAAGGGTCAGACCGCGCGTTCGGGCGGCTACCACAAGGTCGGCTTCGAAGGCGGCCAGATGCCGATCCAGCGTCGCCTGCCGAAGCGCGGCTTCAAGTCGCCGATCAAGTCGTTGACTGCGGAAGTGCGTCTGTCCGAGCTCGAGAAGTTGACGGCGACGGAGATCGATCTCGCGGTGCTGAAGGCGGCGAACATTGTGCCGGCGTTCACGCAGACGGCGAAGGTCATCAAGTCCGGTGAGCTGAGCCGCAAGGTCTCGCTAAAGGGTGTGCTCGTCACCAAGGGTGCCCGCGAAGTGATCACCGCCGCTGGCGGTTCGATCGCCGAGTAAGGGCGAGCAACGGCCATGGCGAAAAATCCGGGAATGTCGGGCGGTGCGATGCCGAACCTGGGCAAGATGAGCGAGGTGCGCAATCGCCTGTTCTTCCTGCTGGGTGCGATCATCGTCTATCGCATCGGCAGTTTTGTCCCGGTGCCGGGTATCGACCCGGTGCAGCTGGCCGCTCTGTTCAATCAGAGCAAGGGCACGATCCTGGACATGTTCAACATGTTCTCGGGCGGTGCACTGAGCCGCCTGTCGATCTTCGCTCTGGGCGTGATGCCGTACATCTCGGCAAGCATCATCGTGCAGCTGATGGCAACCGTTACGCCGCAGCTCAAGGAGCTGAAGAAGGAAGGCGAAGCCGGCCGGCGCACGATCACCAAGTACACGCGTTACGGCACCTTGGGCCTGGCGATCTTCCAGTCATTCGGTGCGGCCCTGGCGCTGGAGAAGTCCGGTGTGGCGATCAACCCGGGCGTCGGCTTCCTGTTTGTTGCGACGCTGACGCTGGTCACCGGCACCATGTTCCTGATGTGGCTCGGCGAGCAGATCACCGAACGCGGCGTAGGCAATGGTATTTCGATGATCATCTTTGCCGGTATCGTCGCCGGATTCCCGCCCGCGTTGGGTGCGACGGCGCAGCTCGTCAGCGAAGGCTCGATCGGCGGCTTCACGGTGATCGCAGTGCTGGGCCTGGTTGCGCTCGTGACCTGGGGCGTGGTGTTCTTCGAAAGTGCACAGCGCCGTATTCCGATTCATCATGCGCGCCGCCAGCAGGGCCGCAAAATTTTCGCCGCGCAGACGCAGCATCTGCCGCTGAAGCTCAACATGTCGGGTGTGATCCCGCCGATCTTTGCTTCGTCGATCATCCTGTTCCCGGCGTCGCTGGTACAGTTTTTCGGCAACGGCGGCGCTTCCGGCGCGACCGGCGTACTGCAAAAGATTGCCAATGCGCTGTCGCCAGGCCAGCCGCTTTATACCTTGCTGTATGGTTTCCTGATCGTGTTTTTCTGCTTCTTCTACACGGCGTTGGTGTTCGACTCACGCGAGACGGCCGACAACCTGAAGAAGTCCGGCGCGTTCGTGCCCGGCGTGCGCCCCGGCGCAATGACCGCAAAATATATCGACACGGTGCTGACGCGCCTGACGGTGGTGGGTTCGGCGTACATCCTGGTGGTCTGCCTGTTTCCGGAGATCCTGCGTTCGTTCGTCAGCAGCATTCCGTTCTATTTCGGTGGAACGTCGCTGCTGATCACCGTGGTCGTGGTGATGGACTTCATGGCGCAGCTGCAGGCGCACATGACGTCGCACCAGTATGAAGGCCTGATGAAGAAGGCCAATCTGAAGTCTCTGGGACCGGCGCAGAGCCGTTAGTCCCGATTACCTAGTCCAGAGGTCAGTCATGAAAGTCCGTGCATCGGTCAAAAAAATCTGCCGGAACTGCAAGGTCGTCCGTCGCAATGGCGTCGTGCGCATCCTCTGCACCGATCCGCGTCACAAGCAGCGTCAGGGCTAGAGCCCTTCGCTGTTTGATTCGGCCCCAGTGAATCAATATAATGTGCGGCTTTTCGCGCGTTAGGCATCAATCGAGGTAGGACATGGCACGTATCGCGGGCGTCAACATCCCGGATCGCAAACACACAGTGATCGCGCTCCGGGCGATCTACGGCATCGGCAAGACGCGTTCGAAGCAGATCTGCGTCGCCGCAGGCATCGATCCGACCGTGCAGATTCGTTCGCTGACCGAAGGTGAGCTCGAAAAGCTGCGTTCGGAGATCGGCAAGCTGATCGTCGAAGGTGATCTTCGTCGTGAAGTGTCGATGAGCATCAAGCGACTGATCGACCTCGGTTCCTATCGTGGTCTGCGACACCGCCGCGGCCTGCCGGTGCGCGGCCAGCGCACTCGCACCAACGCACGAACTCGCAAGGGGCCGCGCCGCGGCACCGTTTCGACCAACAAGAAATAACTGAGAGTCGGATAAGCAATGGCTAACCCGTCCGCCGCCAACACGGCCAAGCGCAAGAAGATCAAGAAGAACGTCACCGATGCGGTGGCGCATATTCATGCCTCTTTCAACAATACGATCATCCTGATCACCGACCGGCAGGGTAATGCCCTTTCGTGGAGCACCGCCGGCGCCGCCGGGTTCAAGGGCTCACGCAAGTCGACGCCGTTCGCGGCGCAGGTTGCCGCCGACAAGGCGGGACAAGCTGCTGCCGAGCATGGCGTCAAGAACATCGAAGTTCGCGTCAAGGGCCCCGGCCCGGGACGTGAGTCCGCAGTCCGCGCGCTCAATGCAGCCGGCTTCAAGATCACCAACATCACCGACGTCACGCCGATTCCGCATAACGGCTGCCGGCCGGCCAAGCGCCGCCGCGTGTAAGGAGAGAAACCATGGCTCGTTACATTGGACCGAAGTGCAAACTTTCCCGCCGCGCCGGCACCGACCTGCTGTTGAAGTCGCGCGCCCGTTCGATCGACAGCAAGTGCAACATGGAGACCCGTCCGGGTCAGCATGGCGCCGCCAAGACTCGTCTGTCGGATTACGCGCTGCAGCTGCGTGAGAAGCAGAAGCTCAAGCAGATGTATGGCGTGCTCGAGAAGCAGTTCCGCAATTACTACCTGAAGGCTTCTTCGAAGAAGGGCTCGACCGGCGTGTTGCTGCTGCAGATGCTCGAATCGCGTCTCGACAACGTCGTCTACCGCATGGGCTTCTCGCGCACCCGCGCAGAAGCACGTCAGCTGGTTTCGCACAAGTCGATCGTCGTCAATGGCAAGCTCGTCAATATCGCGTCTTACCAGGTCAAGTCGGGCGACGTGGTTGAAGTCCGCGAAGCCTCGCGTAGCCAGTCGCGTATCGTCGAAGCGCTGTCGATCGCCACGCAAGCCGGTCTCGCCGACTGGGTTGACGTCGACGAAAAGGGTCTGAAGGGAACATTCAAGGCCGTGCCGACGCGCGACCAGATCCTGCCGGACATCAACGAGGCGCTGGTCGTCGAGTTGTACTCGAAGTAATCGAGTCCTCGCGCGTCAAGCACCCGTTTCACGAATAGAGGTACACCCATGCAGAACGTTGTCGCAGACCTGCTCAAGCCGCGCCAGATCGACGTTGAAGTCGTTTCGCCGAACCACGCGCGTGTCGCGCTGGAACCGATGGAACGAGGCTTCGGCCATACGCTCGGCAATGCCCTGCGCCGCATCCTGCTGTCGACGATCCCGGGCGCCGCGATCACCGAAGTGCAGATCGATGGCGTCGTTCACGAGTACAGCGCAATCGAAGGCGTGCAGGAAGACGTGCTCGATATCCTGCTGAACATCAAGAACATCGCGATTCGCATGCATTCGCGCGAAGAAGCGACGCTGCGTCTCGAAAAATCAGGTACGGGCCCGGTCACCGCTGGTGACATCAAGCTCGACCACGACGTCGAGATCGTCAACCCGGACCTCGTGCTCGCCAACCTCACCGGCGGCAAGCTCAACGTGACACTCAAGGTCACGCGCGGTCGCGGCTACGTGCCGGCGGTCAGCACCGAGCGCGAAGAAGAAGTGCGCGGTGTCGGCGTGCTCAAGCTCGATGCGAGCTACAGCCCGGTCCGTCGCGTCAGCTATGCGGTCGAGCGCGCGCGCGTTGCGCAGCGCACCGACCTTGATCGTCTGATTCTGGATGTCGACACCAACGGTGGCATCGAGCCGGCGGAAGCCGTGCGTCTGGCCGCGCGTATCCTGCGTGACCAGCTGTCGGTATTCGTTGATCTCGAAGCCGAGGCCGCTCAGGCCGCCGCGGTGCCGGGCAAGAAGGAGCTGTCGCCGATCCTGTTCCGTCCGATCGACGATCTCGAACTGACGGTGCGCTCGGCCAACTGCCTCAAGGCCGAGAACATCTACTACATCGGTGATCTGGTGCAGCGCACCGAGATGGAACTGATGAAGACGCCGAACCTCGGCAAAAAGTCGTTGAACGAAATCAAGGAAGCACTGCGTTCGCACGAACTGGATCTCGGCATGAAGCTCGAGAACTGGTCGTCGCCGAAAGTGCCTGCCTAAGCGCCCGCCCCAGAGCATTACGGGAAACTAGACCATGCGTCACAAGATGTCGGGCCGCTCGTTCGGCCGTAGCCCCAGCCACCGCAAAGCGACGATGCAGTCGATCGCCGTTGCGCTGTTCGAGCACGAGCTCATCAAGACCACCTTGCCGAAGGCCAAGGAGCTGCGTCGTCTGGCCGAGCCGTTGATTACGCGCGCCAAGACGGATTCGGTTCACAACCGTCGTCTCGCGTTCGCGCGCCTGCGTGACCGCGATGCGGTGCAGAAGCTGTTCAACGAACTCGGTCCGCGCTACAACACGCGCCCGGGTGGTTACCTGCGCATCCTCAAGTGCGGCTTCCGTGCGGGTGACGATGCGCCGATGGCGTATGTCGAACTGGTCGATCGTCCTCAGGGTGCAACTGCGGCCGAGTAAGCGGTTTCGGGTTGGCGGTTGTTGCAAGAACGGGCGCTACGGCGCCCGTTCTGCTTCGTGCTGCCGATGAAATCCGGGGGCGGCAGGTTCAGCGAACTTGTTGTGCCGCCCGCCGGATTATCTCTACGCTCAGCGCGCCAGCATGATACCGATGCCGACGCGCGTGACGCTGCGGTTGTAGTCGATCAGACTATCGCCATAGCCGTTGAAGAAGTACAGGTTCCAGTAGAGGTAATCGCCGAACGGCACGCTGTAGTTGAATTCGATTGCGCCCTTGCCGGTGGACGGGTTGCCGCGCAGCAGCAGCGCCGCCAGATGTTTGCTTGCGAACAGTTCCTGCTGCAGGCGAATCTCTCCGTAGCCGTAGTAATGCTCGATGTCGGGATTGTCGTCGCCCTTGGCGTCGGTCGGATCTTTCTTGGGGTCTTCCGGGATCCGATACCAGGTCTTCAGGTACAGCAGGGTGTGATTCCACTCATGGTAGGCGGCGAAATACAGGCGATTCCATGACCGCGAATCGGGAACCTCGAGGCCGTTGGATTCGTGTTCGCCGCCGAAGTCGAAACCGCAGTTGCTGCAGATCGCGAAATGCGGCTTCCAGCGATAGAACAACTCAGGGTTGTAGTTGGTCTCCCGAAAAGGTCGCGACTCACTGGCGTTGTACAGTTGCCAGAACGAGCGCTGTGTATACGCGAAGAACAGATTGGTGCCGAACAGTCGTAGTTTGAGGCTGATGTCGAAGACGAATTCGCTTTCGTCGCTCTGATAGCGATTGCTGTAGCTCGCCGGCAGCAGGAACATCGGTTTGTGAAACGACACACGATGTTTGTCGTTGATCAGCGTGAACTCGTCCACTGTACGTTGCAGGCTGCCGAACAGGAAATTCGGCACCAGTAGCGAAGGACTGGCGGCGGTCGCGGCTGGCGCACCGCTTGCGGAGTCCTGACTCGTGCCGCTGATCGCCGGCGTTGCACTGCTGTTCACCGGTGCGGTGAGGGGCGCAATGTCTGGAATCTCCGGTGTCGGCGCGATGCTGGCGGCCGGGTCGGCGGCCGGCATTGACTGCGCCTGCGCAGCCGGCGACATCGTCAAGCTGAAGGCGAGTACACAGAGGATGCGGGATGCGATGGGATACATGACGATCTCGTAGCGTCAACGCGTGGTCAACGCATCGACATAGGGTTTCATGACGCGTTCGACGCGATCGAGCTGCGCGTAGTGCTGCAGCGCCTTCAGATCAACCCGGTCGGCGGCCAGGGCGGCGCGCAAGGCATCGACTGCCAGATGTGGGCCGATCTTGTTGCGGAACTTGAACAGATCGGCGAGTGTTTTCTCCACGCAATAGATCGGCACGTCGACGCGCTCGATCAGATGCTGTTCGACGCCGTCGGTGAAGGCGCTGCCACCAAGGCGCGCAATGCGCAGGGCAGGGAAGTCGACGCGCGGCCGCGCGGCGCGCCGCTCGATCGCCACCGAAATCTCACGGGCATTGGCATTGGCGAGCTTGTGAAACGCGAGTGCCGACTGCAGGCAGATCACGCCATGCGGGACGGCGCGCGTGACCAGCGCCAGACTCAGCGGGAACGAAACCTTGCGCGTCGCCGGCACATAGCTGCCGCGACCGAGCTTCTTGAGCTGGCCGCGATCACACAGCCGGCGCAGATACTCAGCCTGGATCTCGTAGGGCGCGAGATCCTTCGGGCGCAACACGCCCATCTGCTGCGCCAAGGCTAAGATGCGCTCGGACTTGGTCTGTTCGTCCACGCTGTGAATAATCGGCAATATCGTGAATATCTGTATATATTAAAAAACATTGTCGTGTCCATGGCAAGCGACGCACTTGTGAAGTGCACTATTGATAATTTCCTTAACCACATGAAAGAAATAGATTTAATAAAGAATGAGCGCAACGCTTGCTGATATCGCGCTGTTTCTGGCCGCAGCCGTGCTGTTCGTACCACTGTTCCGCGGGCTCGGTCTGGGCGCAGTGCTCGGCTATCTCGCAGCGGGTGTCGTCATTGGGCCGTCCGGCATCGGTGCCATTGCGGAGCCAGCGCGCGTGCTCGATTTCGCCGAATATGGCGTGATCCTGCTGTTGTTCATCATCGGCCTGGAATTGCAGCCGAGTCGGCTGTGGGCGATGCGTCGGTCGGTGTTCGGTGTCGGCGCGGGGCAGGTTTTTGCGACGACGGCAGCGCTGGCCGCGGCCGGCATTGCGCTGGGCCTCGATTTGCGCACGGCGCTGGTGGCGGGCTTTGGCCTGGCGATGTCATCGACCGCGCTGGCGTTGCAGATGCTGGGTGAGCGCCGTGAGCTGACCACGCGGCACGGGCGCACCGCGTTCTCGATTCTGTTGTTTCAGGATCTCAGCGTGATTCCGATCCTCGCGCTGATTCCTCTGCTCGCGGCGGGCAACGCGCACATTGATGGCGGCAGCTGGGTGAACGCGGCCAAGACGCTCGCCATGTTTGTCGTCGTCGTGCTGGCCGGCCGTTACGCGATCCGACCGATCATGAAACGCGTCGCCGCGGCGGATACCCCGGAATTGTTCACGGCGGCCGGATTGCTGATCGTGATCGGCACCTCGCTGGCGATGTCCGCGGTCGGATTGTCGATGTCGCTCGGTGCGTTTCTCGCGGGTGTACTGCTGTCCGAATCCGAGTTTCGCCATGAACTCCATGCCGATATCGAGCCGTTCAAAGGTTTGCTGCTCGGCTTGTTCTTCATTGCCGTCGGCATGTCGGCAGACCTGGATCTGCTGATGACGCAACCGCTGCGGATCGTCGAGCTGGTCGTGTTGCTGATCGCGATCAAGGCTGCGGTACTGTGGGTGCTCGGGCGCGTGTCGGGACTCAGCAATGACGGTGCCGGTGCCTTGTCGAGCTCCCTGTTGCAGAGCGGCGAGTTCGCGTTTGTGCTGTTTTCGACGGCGGTCGCGACCGGCGTCATGCAGCCGGAGTTGTCGGCAATGCTGGTGCTGGTGGTGACGATCTCGATGATGGCGACGCCGCCACTATTCTCGTTGCAGACGCGATTGCGGCGACGTCATGAGGCGCGGCCGTATGACACCATCGATGTCGACGAGCATGAGGTGCTGATCGCCGGCTTCGGTCCATTCGGACAGATTGTCGCGCGCATCTTGCGTGTCAAGCGCATTCCGTTCACGGTACTCGACAAGGACTTCGAGCATGTCGATTTCGTGCGCCAGTTCGGCAACAAGATCTTCTACGGCGACGCCAGTCGCCTCGATCTGTTGCGGGCAGCGCAGGCCGACAAGGCGCGCATGCTGGTGCTGGCAATTCCCGACGTCGAAGCCTCACTGCGCACAGCGCAAACCGTGCGGCGCCATTTTCCGAACCTGCGCATCTTCGCCGCAGCCGTCAATCGGCAGCATGCCTTGAGTCTGATGGCGCTCGGCATCGATGCTGATGACGTGATCCGGCGCAGCTACTTCTCGTCGCTGGAATTATCGCGCCGCGTACTCGGCGGGCTCGGGGACAGCGACGAAGCGGCGAATCGTGCGATCGACATGTTCCGCCGTCACGATGCGCAAGTATTGAAGCGGCAATACAAAGTACCGAGCGGCGATCTGCGGCAGATGCGACAGACGACGCAGGACGCAGCGCGCGAACTCGAGGCGTTGTTCGAGGCGGATCGCGTGCCGGCCGCACGACGGGACACCGCCGCGTGAGTGACGATGTGATCGCCAACACGGTGGTCGCGCTGGTCGCCCTCGGCATGGGGCTCGCATTCGTCTCGGCAGATCGGCGCTCGCCGACCTCGCGCGCGCTGGCGGCCACCTACGCGTACATCGGCCTGTCGATCTATCTGAATCTGGTCTGGACCGGCAAGGATCTTGATCTGCCGTGGTGGACGGCGTGGTTCGCGCTGCCGGAAGCAGCCGCGACCATCACCATGCTCGAATGGGTGATTCGCGTGCGCCGCACGGTACCGGTTGAACCCGACCTCGATGCGCGCTTTGGCGACCGGGTGCTGCGCTCAGGGCAGTTCGCTGGCCTGTTGTACGGACTGTTCTCGCTGCTGTGGCCGAACGTGCGCGTTTCACATTTTCTGCGCGCGAGCGCCACGCCGGAACTGTTCCTCAGCGGTGGTTTCTGGTTGTTTGCGCTGCCACTGCTGTATGCGGTTGCCAGCGGTACGATCGGCATTCTGCTGCTGTTGCGTCGGCGCCCGGAGCGCGCCGAAACGACGCGCGTGCTGGCGATGGCGCTCGCCGTGCCGTTCCTGATGGCGGGCTTCGTGCTTCCGGTTGAGGGTGCGGCAGTCTCGGTGATCATCGGCGAAATCATCTTCTTCATCGGTTCGACGCACTATCACGTGTTGCAGGGGCAGCGCGGGCAGTTCATGCCGCGCTTCCTGTCGCCGCAGGTGGCACGGCTCGTTGCCGAGCAGGGGCTGGCACGTGCGATGCAGGAGGATCATCGCGAAATCACGATCGTTTGTTGCGACCTGCGTGGCTTCACGCCCTATGCCGCCGCGCGGTCGTCGTCGCAGGTCCTGCAGGTCTTGCGTGAGTACTACGATGCGGTAGGTGACGTGGTTTCCCGCTACGGAGCGACGATCAAGGATTTCGCCGGCGATGGCATCCTGATACTGGTCGGGGCGCCGCTGCCAGTGCCGTACCACGCGCGTCGCGCGCTGGAAATGGCGCAACAGATACGTGAAGTCGGTATCGCGCTGACGCGGCGCTGGAGTACGCCGACGCATCCGCTCGGCATCGGTCTTGGCGTCGCCACTGGCCTCGTCACGGTTGGCGTGATCGGCTCGGCGTCGCGGCTTGAATACACCGCGGTCGGTTCGGCGGTGAACCTTGCGTCGAGGCTGTGCGAGCAAGCGGGTAGTGGCGAAATTCTGGTCGACGCGCGCAGTGCGGATCTGGCGCGCCTCGATGCCTTGCAACGGCGCGATGCGGTGCCGGTCAAAGGCTTCGCCGAGCCAGTGCCGCGCTACGTGCTGAGCTGAGCAATCAGTCCGCGCCGACCGCGACGCCAATCTCGCCGTCTTCGCCGAACCAGGCGCGGAACATCGCACTGGAATTGAACGGCAACGCGATCTTGCCGCGCGCGTCGATGGCGATGCAGCCGCCGCGACCGCCGAGCATCGCCACCGCATCGAGTGCATGTGCGGTGGCGTTGGCCAGCGTCGTCTCGCGATAACGGATCTGCGCGTCGACCTCGGAGCCGAAGCCGACGCGGATGAAGCTTTCCCCGGTGCCGGTGCAGGAAATCGCCGCGCTTCGATCATCGGCGAAGGTGCCGGCGCCGATGATCGGCGTGTCGCCAACCCGTCCCGGATGCTTGTTGGTCAATCCGCCGGTGCTGGTGGCCGCGGCGAGATGGCCGCGCGCGTCGCGGGCGACCGCACCGACTGTGCCGAAGGCGGAGTCGTGGTCGAGCACGATGACATCGTGTTGCTGCGCCTTGCGTAGCTGCCGACGGCGCAGGTCGGTGATGAAGTACTCGGGCTCGACGACGTCCAGTCCCAGTTCAGCATTGAGCTCATCGGCGCCGTTGCCCATGAACATGACGTGCGGCGAGCGCTCCATGATCGCGCGCGCCAGACGCACCGGACTCTTCGAGCGAGAGACGCCGGCCACCGCGCCACAGCTTCGGTCGCGGCCATCCATGATCGCAGCGTCGAGTTCCGGCAGGCCGTCGCGATTGAGCACGCCACCGACGCCGGCATTGAACAGCGGACAGATCTCGAGCTCGATGACCATGCGTTCGACCGCGTCGAGGCTGCTGGCACCATCGCGCAGTAGCTTCAGGCCGAGGTTGACGATGCGCCGTAGTTCGGACCGCTGTTCGCGTGTGTCGACGCTGTTATCGAGTTCGCCGGCACCGCCGTGGATCGCCAGTCGGATCATGCGGGAGGCTTTCCGGTTTCGATCTGGACTACGAGACTAGCGCGCCCGGCGTGGCGCCGACAGGGCGGACCCGCAACCGAGACGATCGGGACCGATTTATGGCGTGCGCCGGGACTCGGCTCGATCGGTGTATTCATGATGAGGGTCACGGTGCTATGGCGGCCACGGCTCGGCGGTGGTGGCCGCGTGAATCAGCGCAGTGCGTCGACCACCAGCCCCGGCGTCAGCAGTTGCGGCAGGATCTTCGGATCGCCGCCGCGCACATAGACCAGATACAGCGGCACGCCGTTGCGATCGAAACGCGCGAGCTCGGCGGTGATGGCCGGATCGGCCTTGGTCCAGTCGGCGACCAGCACCGCCACGTCCTTGTCGCGGAAGGCCTGCTCGACGCTGGCCGAATGCAATGCGACGCGCTCGTTGACCTTGCAGCTCAGACACCAGTCGGCGGTGAAGTCGACAAAGATCGTGCGCCCTTCGCCACGCAGTTCGGCGACGCGTGCCGCCGACCATGGCTCGGAGATCGTCTCGCTGCTTGCTCGCGGCGTGGTCACGGCAGTCCCGGATTTCGGCAGCCCGATCAGCAGTGCAACGGCGAGCGCGGCGGCGGCCAGCTTGCTCAGCGCCGCGATCAAGCCATGTGCCGACCACAGCCAGAGCACAAACGCGATCAGCACCAGACCGACCATCAGCTGTGCGGCGGCGCTGACATCGAGCTGCCGCGCCAGCACCCACAGCAGCCAGACAACACTGAGGTACAGCGGGAACGCCATCAGCTGTTTGAAGCGTTCCATCCATGCGCCGGGCTTCGGCAACAGGCGCGCGGCGCCGGGCACGAAGCCGATGATCAGGAACGGCAAGGCAAGGCCAAGGCCGAGTGCCGCGAACACCGTCAATGCCAGCAGCGGCGGTTGTGTGACGGCATAACCAAGTGCCGTGCCCATGAACGGTGCGGTGCAGGGGCTGGCGACGACCACGGCCAGCACGCCGGTGAAGAACGCGCCACTCAGTCCTTTCTTCTCGGTGAGTCCTTGACCGAGATTCATCAGGCGCGTGCCGAAGGTCGCGACGCCGGACAGCGAAAGCGCCAGCGCGAACAGCAGATAAATCAGCAGGCCGACGAACAGCGGTGATTGCAACTGGAAACCCCAGCCGACCGCCTGCCCCGCGCGCTGCAGCGCGAGGATCAGCGCGGCAGCGCCGACACACGACAGCACCACGCCGGCGCTGTAGGCGAGCGATTGCGCGCGTTGACTGTCACGTCCGGCACGCGTCAGCGACAGCGCCTTGAGTGACAGCACCGGAAATACGCAGGGCATCAGGTTCAACACCAGACCGCCGAGCAGCGCCAAGCCGAGCACGAACAACAGATTCAGCGGTGCTGCGCTACCTGGTGCAAGCGTCGTGGCGTTCGCCGGCACAGGTGCGGCACTGACACGGGTGTCGTCCACGGCAGCGACATCGCCGGGTTGTGCATTGATTTCGTAGGCGGTGGTGTCACGCGATCCGCGATCGACGACCAGCACGCCATCAACGCGCTTCGGCGCTTCCACGAAATAGGCGCTCGCCATCTGGCTCAGGCGCAGCGTTTCGCCCTCCAGCGCGACGCGCTGTGGCTGGGCATGGTTGACCAGATCACTGGCGTAGGGGAAGAAGCTGATCTTGCTGGCGCCCTGCAATGCCGGCGCGACGACCGACAGCGACACGACGTTGTGCTCGATCGCGAACTGCGCCGACCAGCCCGGTTCGGCTTTCGGCACGGCAGCGCGCGCGCGCACAAACGCGGACGCCCAGCGCGGATTCGGTTCGGCGCTGCCGGATACCGGCAAGTCGAGTTCGAGTTCGGCGCTGCCGGGAATGCAGATGTCCTTGCAGACCAGCCATTTGGCGGTCGCGTGCAATTTCTCGTCGCCATGCGCGGACGTGGCAACCGTGAGCGGTACCAGGTGCAGTGTTTCCTTTTCATAGCCGTAGTTGGCAAGATCGCCGAGACGCTGGATCTGCGGATACGGCCAGACGATCTCGCCGGCTTCGATGCCTTTCGGCAGCTGCCATTCGAGCTTGGTCGGAATGCCCGAGTCACCGGGATTGCGCCAGTAGACGTGCCACTGCGGATCAGGCTTCAGACGCAGCGCGACCCAGTTGGTCTGACCGACCACCAGCGCGGTGCGTTCGGCGACCAGCTCGGCCTCGACGGGTCCGACCTGGATGGCCGCGGCGCGTGCCAACGGGGCGGCCAGCAGCAGGGCAAGCAGCAATAGCAGGCGTGTGTTCATGGATAAGGTCAAAAATACGCTCTAATGACTCGCCAACACGTGCGAAGGTTCGCCAGCATACCCATGAAGTCGATTCCGATCCTGCTGACGCTGTGCGCCGCCGCGCTGCTGATGCCGCTGCCATCGCACGCGGCCGAGTCGCTGCGCTGCGGTTCACGATTGGCGAGCGTGGGCATGACCGCGGCTGAAGTGCTGTCGGTCTGCGGCGAGCCCGGCTACCGCGATGTCTGGGCGCAGCCAGGCGGTTACGGTGGCGGCTATCTCGGCAATGTCGAGGAATGGACCTACAACTTCGGTTCCAGCCAGCTGTTGCGCGTGATGCGGTTCCGACAGGGGCGGTTGCAGCGGATCGATACCGATGGCTACGGGTTTGCCGATGACGGACCCGGCGATTGTTCACAACGCGGGATCACGGGCGGCATGAGCAAGTACCGCTTGATTGCACAATGCGGCGAGCCGGTGACCAAGGTGGCCGATGTCGTGCAGGCACCGGTCGACCGCTATGACCGCATTTACGGTCCGCACCATTCCTACAACAGCTGGGAAATCGTCTACCGAGAGGAGTGGGTCTACAACTTCGGGCGGGGACGACTGATGCGCATCGTGCACCTCGACAACGCACGCGTGAC
>DATCXY010000129.1:0-5260 GCA_036570585.1 Solimonas sp.
CATCGAATTGGTGTTTCGTCCCGATCCGTATATCGGCGATGGTCGCTATGCGAACAACGGCTGGTTGCAGGAACTGCCGAAGCCCGGCACGCAGTTGAGCTGGGGAAACGCCATCGTGATCTCGCCGTCGCTGGCCGACAGTTTGAAGCTGCGCAATGGCGACGAAGTCGAGTTGCGCATGGGTCACGGCGAAGCAATCGGCCCGGTCTGGATCAGCAGCGTGCAAGCCGCGCGCAGCGTCACTGTGTTGCTCGGACACGGCCGCCGTCATGCGGGCCGCATCGGCGACGGCGTCGGTTTCGATGCGAACGTGCTACGCAGCCGCGAAGCATTCTGGTTTGCCCCTGGCCTGCACGTGACGCCGACCGGCATGCATCACGTGCTGTCCGGCGTGCAGCCGCAACAGCAACCCGATGAGCGCGAGCCGGTACGTCGCGCAACGCTGGCCGAGTTGATTGCTGACGCCAGTGTGATTCGTCGCCCCGAGCAAGACGGTCCGTTTGCCAGCCTGTACCCGGACCGCGAGCCAGGCAAATATGCATGGGGCATGAGCATTGACCTCAACGCGTGCATCGGCTGCAAGGTCTGCACGATCGCCTGCCAGGCCGAGAACAATATTCCGGTGGTCGGTGCCGAACAGGTTGCCAAAGGCCGCGTGATGCACTGGATTCGCGTCGATCGTTATGAGGACGAGGCGCAACGCAGCCTGCATCAACCGGTGCCGTGCATGCACTGCGAACATGCACCGTGCGAACTGGTCTGTCCGGTCGGCGCCACTGTGCATGATTCGGAAGGCCTCAATCTGCAGGTCTACAACCGTTGCGTCGGCACCCGCTTCTGCGCGAACAATTGCCCGTACAAGGTCCGGCGCTTCAACTTCCTGCAGTTCAGCGATACCGCGACCGAAAGCGTCAAGGGCCAGCGCAACCCCGATGTCACCGTGCGCAATCGCGGCGTGATGGAGAAGTGCACGTATTGCATCCAGCGCATTCGCGTCGCCGAGATTGCCGCCGACAAGGACGGCCGCAAGGTTCGCGACGGCGAGATCCGCACCGCCTGCGAAGGTGCCTGTCCGACGCAGGCCATCCGCTTTGGCGATATCCAGGACCCCGCCAGCGCGGTCAGCCGCGCCAAGGCCTCGCCCTTGCATTACGTGCTGCTCGCACAGCAGAACACACGACCGCGCACCAGTTACGCCGCGAAGCTCAGCAATCCTCGTGGCCGCGCGCGCGGCGATGATGACGGGAGCGAAAACGCATGAGCCGGATCGCCGACACCCGCCGCATGACCGCGCATGTCAGCGACCTCGTGTTGCGCAGACCACCGCCGCTGTGGTGGCCCGCGTTCCTGCTCGCGCTCGGTCTGAGCGGCGTGTTCGTGATCTCGGTTGCCAAGCTGCTGAAGAGCGGTGTCGGCATCTGGGGCATCGATCGCCCGGTCGAGTGGGCGTTCGCGATCGCCAATTACATCTGGTGGATTGGCATCGGCATGGCCGGCACCTTCATCTCCGCGGCATTGCATCTGCTCGGACAGAACTGGCGCGCACCGCTGACGCGCTACGCCGAGTCGATGACGGTGTTCGCGGTTGCGGTATCCGGATTTTTTCCGATCCTGCATCTCGGCCGGCCGTGGTTTTTCTACTGGCTCGCGCCGTATCCAAACCCGATGACCTTATGGCCGCAATGGAAAAGTTCGCTGGTCTGGGATTTCTTCGCGATTCTCGCGTATCTGATCGTCTCGATCCTGTATTGGTACGTCAGCCTGTTACCCGATCTGGCAACGCTGCGCGATCGCGCGAGACGTCGTGGTCAGCAGGTTTTCTACGGCCTGCTCGCGCTCGGCTGGCGCGGCGATGCGGCACACTGGCAGCGTCATCAACTGCTGTCGCGCTGGCTCGCCGTACTCGCGGTGCCGCTGGTGTTCTCGGTGCACAGCATGGTCGCGGTGGACCTGTCGCAGGGCGCGATAGCGGGCTGGCATTCGACCATCTTTCCGCCGTTCTTCGTTGCCGGCGCGTTGTACTCGGGCTTTGCGCTGGTCGTCTTGCTCGGCCTGATCCTCCGGCGCTGGCTGCGGCTCGGTGAGTTCCTGCACGACGCGACCTTCGACAAGCTTGGCCAGGCGTTGCTCGCGGTCGGCCTGTTCGTCGCATACGCGTATGCGATCGAATTGTTCACGGCGTTCTACAGCGGTACGGGCGACGAGCGTGCAAACGCGATGAATCGTCTGGCCGGTCCGTTTGCGTGGCTGTACTGGCTGACGCTTGCGCTCAATGTGCTGCCACTGCAGCTGATGTGGTGGCCGCGTCTGCGTCGCAGTACGCCGGTGCTCGCCGTGGTGGCGGTCTGCGTGATTGTCGGCATGTGGTGCGAGCGTGCGATGCTGCTGGTGACCAGTCTGTCGCGCAGCGCGTTGCCGTCGTCGGCTGGAGGCTATGTGCCAACCGCCTGGGACTGGAGCTTGCTGGCCGGTTCGATCGGCGTGTTCATCACGCTGTTTCTGCTGTTCGTCCGGCTGCTGCCAGCGGTGCCGATGAGCGAGCTGCGCAAGCTCGCGCTGGAAGATGACGAATGAAGGCCGTGCTCGCCGAGTTCGTTGACGCCGCTGCGCTGCTCGCCGCTGCGCGCGCGGCGCGCGGCGCCGGGTATCGTCGGATCTCGGCTTATTCGCCGCACGCCATCGCCGGGCTCGATGCCGCACTGGGCCTGAGGCCACCACGCATCGGTCGCATGATGCTGCTCGGCGCGTTGCTCGGCGGGCTCGGCACGTACTTCATGGAATGGTACACCTCGGTGATCGCGTACCCGATCGACGTCGGTGGCCGCCCGTTGGCGAGCTGGCCGCTGTTCGTGCCGCCGGCGACGGAGATGACGCTGCTGTTCGCTGCGCTCGCCGGCGTACTTGCGTTCCTTATCGGTTGCCGCTTGCCCACGCTGCATGATCCGCTTTGGGATATCGACGCGTTCACGCGCTGCAGTGACGATCGCTATTTCCTGCTGATCGAAGCAGACGGTCCCGGTCACGAGGTCGCTGCGATCCACGTGTCGCTTGCTAACGCAGCTGCGCGATCGATCCACGAGCTCGACAGATGAAGCAGGCCTTCATCCTCAGTCTGCTGATCGTCGCCGGCTGCGCCAAGCAGACGCATGACATGGACAATCAGCCGCGGCTCGATCCGCAGGAAGCGGCGGCGATCTTTGCCGATGGCCGCGCCTCGCAGTTGCCGCCGAATGGAACGGTGGCGGCAACTGGCGGCCGCTTCGCCGATGCCTCGGGCGGTGTCGCGCTCGAAGGCGGGCCGCTGGTCACGCCGATGCAGAAGCTGCGTCGCGGCCGCGATCGTTACCAAATCTATTGCGAGCCCTGCCACGGCGTGCTCGGCGACGGCAACGGCATTGTCGCGCAACGCGGCTTTCCGCATCCGCCGAGTTATCACAGCCAGCGGCTGCGCGCGCTCAGCAACGCCAGGCTCGAACAAGTGATCCGTGACGGCTATGGCCTGATGTTCGCGTACGGCGACCGCATCGCACCGGATGATCGCCGCGCGATCGTGGCGTACGTGCGCGCATTGCAACGCAGCCAGAACGCTGCGGTCGCGACACTGGATGCGCATGATCGTCAGGCGCTGGCGTGGTCGGAGCGTTCGCCGTGAGCCATTCGCGTCGCATTGCCGCGTCGCTGGTGATCATCGCGCTGGTGGCTTGCGCATTCGGCTTCTGGCACGCACCGCAGGACGTGGCTGGCGCGTGGCTGACGGCGTACACGTTCTGGCTCGGCGCCAGCGTCGGTGCGCTGTCACTGCTGTTGATGCTCGAACTGGCGGGCGGCAGCTGGCGTGATGCCTTGCGACCGGCATTGCTGGCTGCGAGCCACACGTTGTTGCCGACGCTGCTGCTCGGTCTGCCGCTGCTGTTCGGCGCACATGCGCTGTATCCGTGGTTGCGCGATGGCCGGCAAGCGGGGCAGGGTTGGTGGCTGAACACGCCAGTCGTGCCGGGCAGTTTGGCACTGAGCGCGCTGTTCTGGCTGTGGCTGGCGCGGCGCCTGCGCGCCGACCCGCCGATGTCACGCGCGCTGGCGGGCGTCGCTGCGCTGCTGCATCTACTCGCCGTCAGCGTCGTCAGTCTCGATCTGCTGCTCGCCCTGCAACCGGCATTCCCGTCGTCGAGCTTCGGCATCGAAACCGCAACGAGCCAGATGCTGACGGCCTTCTGCCTGGTCCTGATGGTGACGCCGCCGCTACCGGCCCGATACGCGGCGACCGCCAGCGGTGTGCTGCTGATGCTGTCGTTGTTGTGGACCTATCTGCATTTCATGGCCTATGTGACGATCTGGGGCGCCGATCTTCCCGACGAAATCGCCTGGGTGCTGCCACGCACACAGACCAGTTGGGGCTGGGCGACCGCGATCGGCGGGCTGCTGCAAGGACCGCTGGCAATTCTTGCATTGGCGATCCCGGCAATCCGTCGTGGCCGCGCGCTGCGCGTGTTGGCCACGCTCGTCCTGATCGGCGTATTGATCAGTCAGCAGTCGCTGGTCGGTGCAGCGCTGCACCCGCAGGGACTGCAGCTCAGTGCGTGGCAGCTCGCCGCACTGCTCGCCATTGTCGGCCTCTGGATGCAGGTGTTCCTTCGCCACTACATCGCACCGCGGCTGGAACAGCAGGCGCCGGCCGCGCCGGCGTTCGCGGCGCCGCCATCGCGACGGGCCATGACGGCCACGCCACTGAAAGCGCATGAAGATGGCCACTGGCAGGCGGAAGCGCAATGGGATGTGCCGGGGCACGCCAGCCTGTGGTTGGCGCTCGGCTTTGGCGCGGTGCTGTGCATGCTTCTGGGCGGCATATATGTGTATTGGGGCGTGTTGTTCGCCGACCAGCAGCACGTCAATGAACAGGCGCGCGCTCAAGTTCCGCCGTTGCCGCGTCTGCAAACACGGGCGCCGGACGATCGCGAAACCGTGCTCGCCGCGCAGCGTCGACGGCTCGAATCGTATGGCTGGGTCGACCAGGCGCAAGGCATTGCGCATATCCCGATCGAACGCGCGATGGAGCTGCAGGCGCAGGAGCCGTCGTCATGAGATCGATGACGCTCGCCCTTCTGCTGCTGATCACTGCCAGCGCACACGCACAGCTGCATTCGGTCACGCGCAATCCACTGCTGGATCAGCTTGCGTTCGCACCGCCACTGGGCATGACGCTCGCGCTGCAACAGCCGCTGCGCGACGCGGACGGCCACAGCCACCGACTTGCCGATTTCTT
>DATCXY010000130.1:0-2812 GCA_036570585.1 Solimonas sp.
CTGCTGTCGGCGGCCTACACCGAGGGGCAGGGCACCGGCCAGCCCCTGGTATCGCGCGAATCGCTCGTCGCATGGAACGGCGGCTTGATTGCGATGACCGGTCGCGATGGCGCCGTGTTTCGTGCGGCGCTCGGCGAGAACGTCGCCGCCGCGCTGGAAGCGCTGGCGGACTTGCGCCATTGCTTTGCCGATCGCCTGTATCTGGAGATCGCGCGTTGCGGACGCGTCGGTGACGACGACTGGGTCGATGCCGCAGTGGCGCTGTCGCGGCACGAGCAGATTCCATTGGTCGCCACCAATGACGTTCGCTTTCTGGCGCAGGATGATTTCGAGACGCACGAGGCGCGTGTCTGCATCGCGCAGGGCCGCGTGCTCAATGACCCGAAGCGACCGCGTGATTACAGCGACCAGCAGTATTTGAAATCCTCCGAGGAGATGGCGGAACTGTTCGCCGATCTGCCGGAAGCGCTGGAGAACTCAGTCGAGATCGCACGACGCTGCTCGTTGACGCTGAAGTTCGCGCCGCCTTATCACCTGCCGAATTTCCCGGTGCCTGAGGGCTACACGACCGACAGCTGGTTGCGCGAACGCGCGCGCGAAGGCCTGCTGGAACGCTTCAAGCTGATCACGCTGGCGGCAGAAGAAGACGTCTATTGGCAGCGACTCGATTACGAGCTCGGCATCATCGAGAAGATGGGCTTTGCCGGCTACTTTCTGGTCGTCTCCGACTTCATCGAGTGGGCCAAGCAGAACGGCTGCCCGGTTGGTCCCGGTCGCGGGTCGGGCGCCGGCTCGTTGGTCGCCTACGCGATCAAGATCACCGACCTCGATCCGCTGCCGTACAACCTGCTGTTCGAGCGCTTCCTCAATCCGGAACGCGTGTCGATGCCGGACTTCGACATCGATTTCTGCATGGACAATCGTGATCGCGTGATCGAATACGTGGCGCAGAAATACGGCCGTGATCGCGTCGGCCAGATCATCACCTACGCGACGATGGCGGCGCGCGGCGTGATCCGCGATGTTGCGCGCGTGATGGGGCATGGCTATGGCTTCGCCGATTCGATCGCCAAGCTGGTGCCCGGTACACCGGGCGCGACGCTGGTCGATGCGCTCGAACAGATGCCGGAACTCAAGCAGCGCTACGACAACGAGGAAGACACGCGCGCGGTCATCGATCTGGGTCTGGCGCTCGAAGGCACGACGCGCGGCGTCGGCGTCCACGCCGGTGGCGTGGTCATCGCGCCACAGCCGCTGACCGACTACGCGCCGATGTATTGCGAAGCCGGCGGCGGCGGCATGCGCACGCAGTTCGACATGAAGGATCTGGAGTCGGCGGGTCTGGTGAAGTTCGATTTCCTCGGGCTGAAGACATTGACCGTGATCCAGGAGGCGGTCAATAACGTGGCGCGGACCAGCGGTGCCGAGATCGATGTGTTGAAGCTGCCGATCACCGATCCGAAAACCTACGAGCTGTATGCCAGCGGCGAAACGACCGCGGTGTTCCAGATGGAATCGCCGGGCATGCAGCGCGCCTCGCGTGATCTCAAGCCCGATACCTTCGAGGACATCGTCGCGCTGGTGTCGCTGTATCGGCCGGGGCCGATGGACCTGATTCCTGAGTACTGCGCGCGCAAGCGCGGTGATGCGCCGGTCGTCTACCTGCATCCGGAAATGGAAGCGGTGCTGCAGCCGACCTACGGCATTTTCGTTTACCAGGAACAGGTGATGCAGATGTCGCAGCGCCTGGCCGGCTACACGCTCGGCGGTGCCGATCTGCTGCGTCGCGCGATGGGCAAGAAGATCGCGTCGGAAATGGCCAAGCAGCGCGAAATCTTCACCGACGGCGCGACCGGCCGCGGCGTCGATGGCGAGATCGCGACGCAGGTCTTCGACCTAATGGAGAAGTTCGCGAACTATGGCTTCAACAAATCGCATGCCGCCGCGTACGCCTTGGTGTCGTACCAGACCGCATGGCTGAAAACGCATTACCCGGCCGAGTTCATGGCGGCGGTTCTGTCCTGCGAAATGCAGCACACCGATGCGATCGTGACGATGCGCGAGGAATGCCTGCGCATGGGGCTGACGATGCTGCCGCCGGACGTCAATCACAGCCAGTTCCGTTTCACGGTGCCGTCGCCGCACGCAATCCGCTATGGCCTCGGCGCGATCAAGGGCGCCGGCGAAGCGGCGCTCGAAGGCATCATCGCCGAGCGCGATACCAACGGTCCGTTCAGGGACCTGTTCGATTTCTGCCGGCGCGTCGATACCAGGAAAGCCAACAAGCGCGTGCTCGAAGCCTTGATCTGTTCGGGCGCGATGGACGGCTTCGGCCTGAACCGGCCGTCATTGATGAAGACGCTGCCGAAGGCCCTGCAACTGGCCGAGGCGGCGGCGGCCAGCGCCGATTCGGGTCAGAACGATCTGTTCGGGCTCGGTGGCGGCAGTGCCAAGGCCGAGCAGCAGATCGCGGCGGACATCGAGCCGGACTGGTCGCAACGCGAACTGCTGGCGCGCGAGCGCGAAGCACTCGGTTTTTATCTGTCCGGTCATCCGATCGAAGCGTACGGCGAGATCACCGATCAAGTCTGCAGCGGTCGTTTGCATGAACTGATCCGCCAGCATGCGACACCGCAGCCGGTCGCTGCCAATGGCAAGCCGATCTGGCAACCGCGCGTGAAGGTGATGTTCGCGGCCTGGGTTGCCGACGTGCGCTTTTTCAAGGGCGACGGTCGCGGCGGTGCGAGCTACAAGCTGACACTCGACGATCGTTCCGCGCAGCTCGCGACCTGGATCGACGCCGACAAATGGG
>DATCXY010000131.1:0-11118 GCA_036570585.1 Solimonas sp.
CACCGCGCTCGGCGCGGAACTCGAAGCGATCGCGGCTTATCAGGTCGGCGCCGAAAGCGGCCTGCTGCAAAAGCCGGTTCTGGATCTCGCCGTGACTTTCCAGGGACACCACAAGGCGCACGCCGATCTGCTTTCCAAGACCATCGCCCAACTCGGCGGCAAGCCGGTCGCCGCGAAAGACAAGTACACATTCCCGACCGATACGCTGAAGACTCAAGCGGATGTCCTGCGTTTCGCGGCATCGCTGGAACAGGGCGCGGTCAGTGCCTATCTCGGCGCCGTACCGGTGTTCGGCAATCGTGATCTGGCCAAAGCCGCTGCCAGCATCCTCGGCGACGAAGCCATGCACTGGGCGGTGCTGCGCAACGCACTCGGCCTGGCACCGGTCCCGTCCGCATTCATGTCCTGAAGGTGCAAGACGCGGCAATCAGGCTAGCCAGCATCGCGTTCGCCTTCATGGCGGGCGCGGCGCTGGCGGCACCTCGCGTCGCATTGCCACAAGGTGACGCGCAGACAGGTGCCGAAATCTACGCCCGTTGCGGCGCCTGCCATGCGCTCACCTACGATCGCACCGGCCCACACCACTGTGGTTTGTTCGGCCGACGCGCCGGCAGCGTGCCGGGCTTTGAATATTCGGCGGCGATGAAGCATTCGCAGATCGTCTGGAGTCGCGCCACGCTCGATGACTTCATCGCCCATCCGACGAAGACCATTCCCGGCACCTCGATGGGTTATGCGGGCGTCACCGATCCTCGGGAACGTGCCGATCTGATCGCTTATCTGTGGCAAGCCAACCACTCGGCCGTCTGCAAAACGATCCGTCCGCCGTCGAAGTAAACGCGGACAAGAAGCTGGACCGATTCAGGCCTCAGGTGAAATCCCCGCAGGAGCGTGCCTTGCGACCGGGCGCTTGATGAAACAAGCGGGTCGCGCGCAAGGCGCGCTCCTACAGATGCTGCGGTCGCTCGCGGCGAAAGCCCAGCCCGAACACGCGTGCCGGGATCGAACGCACCATGCGAAAGCGCAGCAGCCACAGCAGCAGCGCGGGCGGCTTCGGCGTCGAAGCGCCACTGAGTACCGCTGCGATCACGCGCCGCTGGATCGTCATCTGGATACGCTGGATGATCCGTGTCGGCAGCATGCGGCGCTGCTGGATGCCGGCGAGCAACGCTTCGTCGATCGGCGCTGAACCGCATAGCGCTTCGGTCAGGCGGTTCGCCGCGCAGACCGCGTCCTGCACCGCGAGATTGATGCCGACGCCGCCGACCGGCGACATTGCATGCGCGGCATCGCCGATCAGCAGCAGGCCCGGCAGATGCCAGCGTTCGAGCCGGTTGACCTGCACTGTCAGCAGCTTGATCTGATCCCAGTTCGCGAGCGTCGCAGTGCGCGTCGCCATGAACGGTGCCGATGCCGCCAGGCCGGCGCGGAACGCTTCGAGGCCCTGCGTCTTCAGCGCGTCGAAGCCACCCTTGGCAATCAGATACGCGCACTGCCAGTAGTCGCTGCGATTGATCAGCACCAGCATGCGGCCGCGATCGACGACGCCCATGCTGTGCGGTGGATCGTCGGTTTCGCGCGGCATGCGGAACCACAGCACATCCATCGGTGCGCCGAAATCGCGTGTCGGCAGCCTGGCATCGTTGCGCAGCGTCGAGCTGCGGCCATCGCAGGCGACAACCAGGTCGGCCCTGATCCGCAGCTCGCCCTGCTCGGACATCGCGGCCACGCCGATCACACGATCCTCGGCATCGCGCAACAGGTGCTTGGCCTCGGCATTCATCAGCAGGCGGAAATTCGGATAGCGCCGCGCTTCATCGGCAAGCAGATCGAGCAGATCCCATTGCGGCACGAACGCGATGTAGTCGAACGGCTTGAGCCCGGTGAAATCGCCGAATGGATAACTGCGGCCATTGATCTGCATGCGCAGCTCGCGCTCGCGATGCTGCGGCAATGCCTCGAAGCGCGCCATCAGGCCGAGATCATCGAGAATCCGCAGCGTCGACGGATGCACGGTATCGCCACGAAAATCGCGCAGGAAGTCGCCGTGCTTTTCGAGCACCAGGGTCTCGACGCCGGCGCGTGCGAGCAGCAGGCCCAAAACCATCCCGGCCGGTCCGCCGCCGACGATGCAGCAGCGTGTGCGGATCGTGTTCGCATCGGTCATGACCCGAGTATGCGCGCCCAACGATGCAGCGTGAATACTGGTGCTGCCCGATCAGCGAAGCATTTTGCCTGTCTCGCACAGGACGCCAGCACAGACACGGCTTAGGATGTGCGCCGTCTTCCGCGCCGCACGATACCAATATCCGACATGAGCCCTCACCTCGCCTTTCGCTGGCACCAGCAAAAACTCCGACCGATCGAATTCGTGCAGACCGTGCAGCTCGATGAGCTGCTTGGCATCGAGCGCCAGAAGGCCGCGCTCGTGCAGAACACGCAGCAGTTCGTGTCGGGAAAGCCGGCCAACCACGTGCTGCTGACCGGCTCGCGCGGCACCGGCAAGTCGTCGATCGTCAAGGCGCTGCTCAACGAGTTCGCGCCGCAAGGGCTGCGTCTGGTCGAACTCGCGGTGCACGATCTGATCGACCTGCCTGATGTCGTCGCGCCACTGCGCGGACAAGCCGAGCGCTTCGTTCTCTATGTCGACGACTTCTCTGTCGCCAACAACGACCCGGCGCTGACCGCGCTGAAGACCGCGCTCGACGGCGGCATCGAAGAGCCGCCGGAAAACGTGCTGATCTACGCGACCTCGAATCGACGTCATTTGATGCCGGAATCGAAAAGCGACAACGGCGAGTACCACTGGCTCGACGACGAATTGCATCCGGGCGAATCGACCGAAGAGAAGATCTCGCTGTCCGAACGCTTCGGATTGTGGCTGAGCTTCCTGCCGTTCACGCAAGACCAGTACCTGGAAGTGGTGCGCCTGCATCTGCGCAAACTCGGCTACTCGCACTGGGATGAAGAGACGGAGAAGATCGCCCTGCGCTGGGCGCTGAATCGGGCATCGCGCTCGGGCCGCGTCGCGCGTCAGTTCGCGCGCGACTGGGCGGGCCGCCACGCGTGAACCGCTGACCGACCGGAGGCGTTGACAATATGGGGGCGCCGGCCGAACATCTCCCCATGAACCCGCAACCCGCTCTTCGCCTTCCGCAGCACAACGGCGCCACGCTCGAGCGGGGCTGAGCCCCGGACACTTGTTCCGGTCCGGGGCAAACCCGGCACCCATGTCATATTCGCTTTCACGTCAGCGGCATTTGCTCGCTCGCGTGCGTTTCCACGCGAGCCGTGACCACATCCAGTCGTTCTCCCGTTCTCCCGTTCTGACGCGCGTCGCAAGCGGCCACGTTCCAGACAGACAAGATTCGAGGTATTTGAAATGAAACAGAGCAAATCACGGTCCAATGATCCGCTGTCGCCGGCACTGGTGATCGACACCGCGATGTACGAACGGCTGCGCAGTGTCGCCAGTGCCGCCATGCACGATGCCCCCGATGTCGCCGAACCGCTGCTCGAAGAGATCGAGCGCGCCGAGATCGTGGCGAGCGATGCGATGCCGGCCGATGTCGTCAGCATCGGCAGCATCGTCACCTATCGCGATGTTGCCACTGGCAGCACACGCACGATCGAGCTGGTGTGGCCGGGCGAAGCCGACCCCAAGCGGCAACGCTTTTCAGTCGTCAGTCCGATCGGCGCCGCGCTGATCGGGCTGTCGATTGGCCAGACCATGAGCTGGCAACTGCGCGAAGGAGAAAGTCGGCAACTGACGGTGGTCAACGTATCGACGCACGCACAAATAGCGGCCACGCCGGGCGCCTGAACGCGAGCATCGCGACGAGCCCCAGTCTGCGCTCGCGAAAAATGGAAAGGGGCCGCACGGCCCCTTTGTCGTTCTGCGCTCATCCAAACGACCCGGGTACGACCTCGCTAGTGTCGCGCGCAAGGCGCGCTCCTACATCCTGAGTCGATCTAAGCGCGCTCTACTTGTGCGACTTGAGCAGCGCGCCGACCTTGTCGACGTACGCCTTCATCGCCGCATCCGGCTTGCTGCCCTTGAGCTTGGCCCAGGCGTCATGCTTGGCGCGGCCGACCATGTCGAGCATGCCGGGCCGCGAGCCGCTGACATCACCTTCGCTGGCCTGCTTGAAGTGCGCGTAGAGGAACAGCATGTCGTTGTTGTCCGGACGCTTGCTCAAGGTCTTGACGTCTTTCTGTGCTTTTGCGAAATCCGCTTTCAGGTCAGCCATGGAGTCCTCTCCAGTTTTTCGGAACGTGTCGGGCTAGAGCATAACGCCGCCGCGGACGCGACGACTATGACGATGCTGCAACGCGCTCGAGCGTGACGAAGCGGAATGGATGGGCGTGGCGCTCATCGGCGCCGTGGCTTTCGCTTTGCGTCTCGCGGAATGCGCTGCGATCGAAGTCGGTGAACCAGGCATCGCCGTCTTCGACGCGCGCCTGCACTTCGGTCAGATAGATGCGTTGCGCGAGCGGCAGCGTCTGTCGATACAGCTCGGCACCACCGATCACCATCAGTTCGCCATCGAGATGCGCAGCCAGTACGTCGTCAAGTGTGTGAAAAATGCGCGCGCCCGCCGCGGCAAAGTGTGGGTCGCGCGTCAGCACCCAGTTGTCGCGCTCCGGCAACGGCCGGCCGAGCGAATCCCAGGTCTTGCGGCCCATGAGTATCGTGTGGCCAGTGGTGACGCGCTTGAACTGCTTCATGTCGTCGGGCAAACGCCATGGCAGGCCGTTGGCGCGGCCGATCAGGCGGTTCTCGTCCATCGCCACGACCAGACTCAGACTGCGCATGCCCTGCCCTGCGAACGCCACGACGGCGTGGCGCTGGCACTATAGCGAGACGCGGCAGGCAAGGTAATCGGCCGTGCATGGCGCCGGCAACCCAGCTTGCCCGGTGAGAGCTTGGCATCAATCGAAGACCAAGATTCCGGTTGAATGACCGCATGCTCACACATGATGCTGTCTGCGCGGCGAAGCATTGCCGACGGGGTAAAACCTCTTTGTCCCGTACCCGTTCCTTGTTTCCAAACCGTCAATGCAGCGACGGATGTCCTGAAAACAGTGCCGTCACGTCGCCGCCAAGCCGCGTATATCGCATCGGCCGCAACGAACTGAGTTTCCGCGCCATCGCGCCGTCGCAGCCGACGGTCCAGCAATACGGCTCGAGCCATGCGAGCTTGGAACGCTGGCCGTCGCCATCGAAGTCTTTGAGCACCTGTTGAGAACCGGTCTGCGCCTGAAAGATCTGCGGATTGTCGGCGCCCTGCACGGTGCGCTCGGCGACGCGACGCAGCGCATCGTTTCCGCGCGACGCGAAATCGACGCCATTCGCTTTGGCGAAGGCCGCCATCATCGTCACCGGCGCGATTGCAAAGTTCTGGTAGCTGAGCGCCCGCGTCTTGCGCGCCAGCTCGTTCGGCAGGAATCCGTCGGATGTCGCTGCGTTCGCGAAGCTGCCGTAAATGTTCGCCGACCAGTCGAACAGATCACGTCGGTCGGTGACGACGCTCGTTGCCATTACCGCCCAGCCGGCCCAATAGAAGTGGTTATTGATCTTCTGCTTCTTCGAGTCGATATCCCATTCCGGGACGACGGCGTCGGCAATCTGCCCGAGCCAGGCTTCGATCTTGCTCGCTTCATCCGCGTGAGCGGCAAGCGGCTGCGACTTTGAGAACTGCAAGCGCAGCCACGCGCCCGACAGACTCGCCAATGCCCACTTGCGAACCGCCTTGCCCGTGTAATTGACCGACGGCGCCAGCAACGCATGGGCATCGGCCCAACTTCCATACCAGTTCAACACGCATTGCAGCGCGTCGGGCGAGCCACTGTCCATGTACTTGTCGACGAGTTTGCTCGTGCCTTTCTCCATGTCGGAAACCTGCTTCGCGAGCATCTTGTAGCGCAGATTGGATTTTTCATTCAGTGTGTCGCGCGACTTGCCCGATCCCTCGTACTTGCTGGGGAAATCGAGCGTATCGGTGAACGGCGGCGGCGGCGTTGGGCAGCTCGCCCCCTTGTTCTTCTGGCCGACCGCCGCGTAATAGCCGGGCGGCGGCACGAGCGCGGCGTATGCCGGCGCCACGGCGGCCATCAGAACCGTCAGCGCGGCCAATATTGTTTTAATTATGCGCACGCGTATTGTCCTCGAGCGCCGCAGTCTGCTGACCCGGCCCCTCGGCCTCGCAGACCTTGGCGGTGACCGTCATCGGCTTGGCTGGTGGCTGGTCGATCTCCAGCGTCGCACCCATGAACGTCGCCTTGGCGTAGTCCGGCCGGTTGTTGCGGAATTCCGAGACGAAGCGGCCACCGTTGTCGACGTACTGCTTGAAGTGCAGCTTGAGCGCTTCCTTCTGGCCGCTGAAATACCAGATGACGGCGCTCAGATCCTTGACCGAGGGATCGCTGAATTGCAGATCAAGCCAATAGTGCGAGCCGACCAGCGGCTTGGCCTGTCCGCCGCCATTGAACAACAGCTCGTTGCTGCCGGCCTTCACGTTGATCGTGCTGGTCAGCACCGCCGGCCGGCCTTCGCAGCCATCTTGGATCAGCGGGATCGCCTGGCGCACGCTCTTGTACGGGCTCTTGTCGCTGCTGGGCCAATCCTGCCACGGCATTTCCCAGATGATGATCTTCGGCGGGTGCTTCTGATACAGATCACTCGGCAGATAGTGCAACAGCGAACCATCAAATGAACCGCCCGTGATCGCAACGTCGAGCACGTCGGCACCCATGTACTGCTCCAGATAGCCGGCGAAGTTGTAACCGCCCTTGCTGTCGCTGTTCGAGGTGCCGACCAGCACGATCTGCGGCACCAAATCATCTTCGCCGCCGAGCAGACCGCCGCCATCGCCGCTCGCATCGAGCAGGCCGCCGCCAGTGGCATCGCCGCTCGCGCCGGTTTTCAGCAGACCGCCGCCAGTCGCGTCGTCCGCCTTCGCATCATCGCCGAGCAAGGCCGAGGCGGACTCGCCGCCGTCCGCGGGTTCGGTCGTGTAGCCGGTCACGTACTGCATCGAATAGACGCCGCCGCATATCTGCGATGCCACTTTCTGCAGCGTGCCCGGCTTGGCGATCAGCATGCCGGGTTTGGTGACGAAATTCTTGCGTGGAATGCCCTGGAACGCCGGCAACTGCTGGACGCTGGCAGCGACCAGCTTCGCGGTGTGCTCCGAGCCCTGCGGCGTCCAGTGGTGGTCACGGCGAAAGAAATATTCGTAACCCTTGTGCTCGTCGACCAGCTGGTCGAGCGGCGGCACGACAACGCCGGCCTGCCGGATCTGTGCGAGTGCTTGTGCAAACGAGCGCTTCGCGGCGCCGAGATCGTAGTGCTTCCGCTGTGTGGCCGTCAGCTTGTCGGAATCCATCAGGCCGCGCGGCGCCTGCGGCACGATCACGAGCTGAGACCCGCGCGCGCGCAGCGCGGCTGCGAGTCGCCGCAACTGGGCCACGCTCTCGGCGCTCACCTCAAAATGCGTGCCGAGATCCGTTTCGGTGCGGAACAACCAGCCGTCGCGACCTTGCTGCAGCACGCGGAAGTCTTCAAGGTACGAAGAACTGGCATATGTCGCGGGATTCGCGGCCTCCGGACACAGCTGGCAGCACAACTGGATGTCGTAGGTCGGCAGCGCCTGCAGCCCGGCATCGTCACCGGCAAAGGCCGGCGACGATGCGCAGAAGCCGCCGACCAGCGCGAGCGCCGCCGCCGCGCTGCGCCGCGCGTTCAGTTGACGACCCATGTCAGCACCGGCGATGCCGTCGTTCCCGTCACGAACAGGCTGTAGACCTTGCCGCGTTCCAGCGTCATCGGCTTGGCGGCGGCCAGTCGGGTGTCGCCGTTGAATACCACCAGCGACGCCTTGACCGGATTGACTTCGCGATGACCCGAATCGTTGGCTTTGATGCCGTCGACGACCGCCGGCCCGCTGTCGCCAGCCTTGACCGTCAGCGTCGTGCCGTCGACGAGGTTGTAGACCGAGATCAGCGACTTCAGCTGGCTGCTGAAGCATTCCTGGTCGAACAGCTTGATCGCGGCCGGCGTCAGCGCCGCGGTGTAGCAGCGCTTGGCGGCGAGCGAAAGCTTGTCCTGCTTGCCACCGATCTTCGCGTCGTACTGTCCCGGCGGCATGAACACATACGCGCTCGCGTCCATCGGTGCGGCGTCTGGCACCTTCTTGTCGCCGAGCTGCGCGTCGAGCCGACCCTGCGCGGTATCGTTGAAGACGCGGATGAATGCCGAATCGGGTGGCGCCGCGGGCGGATACAGGCCGGCATGCGCCTGCAGTGCGGCGGCGCCGAGCGTGGTCGCAAGCAGCAATGGCAGACGGCGGATGCAGTGGTTGGAAGTTTTCATCGGTTCCTCCTTGAACATCGGAATCAAAGACCGGCGGGGCCGTTGGTCGGCGGTTGCGGTGCGCCGGTGGGCGACGCTTTCGCCGCTTGCGCGGAGATCGCGAGATAGCGTTCCGGGATTTCCCAGATCACCAGCTGTGGCGGTGCCTGCGCGAAGTCCGGGCCGGCGAGATAGTTGTCCATCGGCTTGAACGGACCGACGCCGTCGTGGGCGTCATTGGTCAGGTCTTCGCCGAGTTGCTGCTTCAGCGCGCCGGCAAAGTTCCAGTCGGGATTCGCGCTGTAGCTGGTGCCGACCAGCGCGATGCGCGGTGTGGCGCTGTCACCGAACAGATCGCCGCTGGCGGTGCCTTCGGTATGCGCCGGCGTCAGCGTGTCGGTCGCGGGCAGCAGCCACGAAAAGTACGGATCGAGCGGCAGGAAGTTCAGTAGATCGCCGCGGTGGGCGCGCGGCGCATCGTGCGTGGTCGTATAGCGCGCCGGCGCCGTCGGCGCTGGCAATTCGCCACGCACGGTCTGCGCGATTGCCGCGGCCGCGAGCTGTGCGCCGCGCGGCGTCCAGTGCGTATCGGTGCGCAGGAACGTCGCGCCATCCGCCTTGCCATCGACAAGCGGCGCCAGCAGATCGGCGTGAGCGATGCCATCGCGCTTCAGCACCGCTTCGGCGCGCGCGTACAGATCTTCATGCAGCTGCGGCGGCTTGCGGCCGCGCAGATGTTCGGGATAGACACGCGCCTTCGCCGGCACGATCGCGACGACGAGCTTCACCTGCTGCGCAGCGAGCCGATCACGAACCGCGACGATGCGCGCAAGGTTCTGCGTGACGAGTTGGTCGGACTGCTCGTCGACAATGAATTCCTCGTCGGTGTAGAGCCAGCCGTCGTTGCCGGCGACGACGCCGCTTTTGGCTTCGTGAAACAGGCCGTAGTCGATCGCCGCCCACAGGCTGATGCCGAAGTTGCGCGCCGGAAAATCGTGGTCGTACTGCGTCTCGAAATCATGCGCGAGTCGGCCATTGAGTACGTCGTGGTCGACTTTCGGTTGGTAGTCGCGCGCCTTGATCGCGGCCAGCACCGCGATCGCCAGCACCGCCAGTCCGAATAGCAGCGCATGCAGACCCGGCGAGTGGGCCGGCGATGGGGCCAGCGAGTGGCTGTGGTCATCAGGATTCGGGTTCATGTGCGTCCTAGAACTGGAAATAGAGGAATGGCGAATAGCTCTGTGCCGACAGCTTCAGCACTGCGAGCAGGAACATCGGCCAGACCAGCCACTGCGCCGCGCTCATCGCGCGCAGTCGTGCCGCCCGGATCGGCGGGCGTGGTGCCGCGGCGGTTTGCTGATGGACCATCGCGCCGCGCACGATCAGCACGATCATCGCGATGAGCATCGTCGCCAGCTGCAGCTGCGTGATCGAACTGGCATAGACATCCGAGAAGCCGGCGCCGTCGAAGCGGAACATCGCGCCGTAAAAATCGAACGCGGTGCCGACGCTTTCGGCGCGGAACATCACCCAGCCGAGTACCACGAACAGGAAGGTCGGCGCCCAGCGCCAGAGCTTGAAGCCTTGCATGCTGGCCTTCACGCCGAGCACGCGCTCGATGCAAAGGATCAGCCCGTGCCACGCGCCCCAGATGAGGAACGTCCAGTTCGCGCCATGCCAGAGACCGCCGAGCAGCATCGTCAGGAACAGATTGCGATAGGTCTTGGCGGTGCCGCCGCGATTGCCGCCGAGCGAGATGTAGAGATAGTCGCGCAGCCAACTCGACAGGCTCATGTGCCAGCGCCGCCAGAACTCGGTGATGCTCTGGCTGATGTACGGCTGGTTGAAGTTCTCGACAAAGCGGAAGCCCATCATCAGGCCGAGGCCGATCGCCATGTCGCTATAGCCGGAGAAATCGAAATACAGCTGTACGGTATACGCGAGCGCGCCGAGCCAGGCATCGGCGGTGGTCGGATGCGCGAGCGAGAACGCATGGCTGACCAGCGGCTCGATCGAGTCGGCGATGAACACCTTCTTGATGAAGCCCTGCATGAACCGCAACGCACCCTGGCCAAACAGCGTGACGCTGTGTTCGCGCTTCTCGAACTGTCCGGCAAGGTCCTTGTAGCGAAACACCGGGCCGGCGATCAGATGCGGGAACAGCGCGATGAAGGTCGCGAAATCGACCGGATGCTCGGTAGCCTCGACATCCCCTCGATAGACATCGGTGATGTAGCTGATCGATTCGAAGGTATAGAACGAAATGCCGATCGGCAGGATCACATGCGCGAATGCGAACGGCTGCATGCCCATCGATTGCAGCATTTCATTGAAACTGCCGACGCCGAAGTTCGCGTATTTGAAATACGCCAGCGTCGCCAGATCGACGACGACGCCGGCGATCAGCCAGCGCCTGGCGATGACGGCTGCCGACACTTTGTCCAGCGCCGCGCTGGCCTTGGCACGCGCGATGCCCATGCCGACAAAGTAGTTCCAGACCGTGACGCCGGCGAACAGCACGAGGAAGTCGACCCGCCACCACGCGTAGAACGCATAGCTGCCGATCAGCACAACGTAATTGCGCAGTCGCCCACGGTTCGGCGTCAGGTAGTAGATCGCCAGAAACAGCGGCAGGAACAGGAACAGGAATACATTCGACGAGAAGACCATTTGCTTTGCGCTCCCTATTTCGCGTTCGCCACGGTGTCGTCGGCGGGACGCAGGATCACCGCCTTCTTCTGCCGCATGAGAATGTCCAGCACCTG
>DATCXY010000132.1:0-6585 GCA_036570585.1 Solimonas sp.
CGTAGTAATAGCCGCTACCGTAATAAGCGCTGCCGTAATAGGGCGTGCCGCCGTAGTACGGGCCGTTATAGCTGTAGCTGTCGTAGTACGGGTCGTAGTACGGGTCGTCATAGGGCGCTGCCGCGTAGGGCGTCTGAGCCGGCGCCGTGCTGTAGGTGCCCGCGACATAGCCGTAATCGACACCGGGGCGAGCTGGTGCTTCGGCAACGCAGGCGGCAAGTGCGGTGCTGCTCAGCGCAAGCGCGGCGAGCAGGGTATTACGGAAGCTGGACGGATGTTGACTCATGACCTGAGCTTAGCCGAATGGTCTTTCTTCGACCTGAATATACGCCGCTGGTTCACCGTCTGGTCGCCGCAATTGCACCTTTCATCACTCCCTCATATGCACGCACGCACAGCGTGGCGCCGGAACGATGTGATGCCAGTCGCTGCGCCAAGTGCGCGGCGATCTGTTCGACGGTCGTGTCGCTGTCGAGCAGGTCAACCTGATGTTGGGGGAGTGTCAGCTGGTAGCGGCCTTCTGCGGCGCCATAGGCGAAGGCGATGCGGCCATTGGCGTGCGCGACCACGTCTTCGCGGCTACCGAGATAAATGTCACGCCAGCCGGCCGCGACCTGTTGTTCAAGCTCGGCATCGCGCCGGCCGTCGACACGGATGTCGATCCGCGAGCGATGGCCGTGGGCGATGCGCTGGCACAGCCCGGCGTGCTTTTTCAGGCCATGCACATAGTGGTAATACGCACCGTCGATGTGCTCGTGACGCAGCTGCAAGTTGAGCGCCGCCACGCTATCGGGCAGTACCGCCTGCAGACGTGGTGTCAGCCAGGCGACAACGATGTCCGACGTGATCGTGTCGGCATCGAGCAGGCTGAGCGCGCAGGTCGGCGAGCGATGTTCGATCAGGCCGGTGACGGCGTCGAAGCGCAGGGATATTTCGTCTGTTGTCGCGTCCAGCGTCAGTTGCGGCGCATTGCGCGGCACCAGCAGGCTGTGATCGGCGCTGGTGTCGATCGCGCGCTTGAGGCGTTTTTTGACCTCGCCGAAATCGAGCACCATCGACTGGCCGTCGAGATCGCCGTGCAGTTCGACATCGACGATCCAGCTTTCGCCGACCAGTCCGCGTGCGGCGTCGAGATAGGCGCAGTCGATGACGCTGAGGTGTTCGACAAACAGGGCGGACATGGTGGTGCCGGCAGCGGCCTTGCGTGAGTCAGGGAGCGGCAGGGTACACCCGGCTTTGGCGCCGTCAATGGCGGCAATTCGTCGAATCCGCCGCAAACGGACCCGGCTGCGTTCATGGTGGTTTAAAATTACCGGCTTACCTACGGCTGTCCACTGGCTTTTGTCCTCATGAGTGTCGTCACCCGCTTCGCGCCGAGCCCGACCGGTTTTCTCCACATCGGGGGCGCGCGCACTGCGCTGTTCTCGTATCTGTACGCCAAGCGTCACGGTGGCAAGTTCCTGCTGCGCATCGAGGACACTGACCGCGAACGTTCGACACAGGCCGCTGTCGACGCGATCTTCGAAGGCATGACCTGGCTTGGCTTGAAGTCCGACTTCGATGAGATCTACCAGACGCAGCGCTTCGACCGTTACAAGGCGGTCGTGCAACAGATGCTCGATGCCGGCACGGCGTACTACTGCTACGCCAGCAAGGAAGAACTCGACGCGATGCGTGCCGAACAGATGGCGCGCAAGGAAAAGCCGCGCTACGACGGTCGCTGGCGGCCGGAAGCCGGCAAGACCCTGCCGCCGCCGCCAACCGGCGTGCAGCCGGTCGTGCGCTTCCGCAATCCGGCCGAAGGCCAGGTCGTGCTCAAGGATCTGATCAAGGGCGAGATCGTGTTCGACAACAAGGAACTCGACGATCTGGTCATCGCGCGCGGCGACGGCGTGCCGACCTACAACTTCTGCGTGGTCGTCGATGACTGGGACATGGGCGTCACGCATGTGATCCGCGGCGACGACCACGTCAACAACACCCCGCGCCAGATCAATATTCTGAAAGCACTTGGCGCGACGCTGCCCGAATACGCGCACGTGTCGATGATCCTCGGTGCCGACGGCGCCAAGCTATCGAAGCGCCATGGCGCGCTCGGCGTGATGGAATACCGCGCGATGGGCTTCATGCCCGAGGCGATGCTGAACTATCTGGTGCGCCTCGGCTGGAGCCATGGCGACCAGGAGATGTTCACGCGGCAGGAGATGATCGAGAAGTTCGACTTCGATCATGTCTCGCCGAGCCCGGCACGCTTCGACATGGAAAAGGCCTGGTGGGTCAATCACCAGTATCTGAAGATCACCGACCCGGCGATCATCGCGCCGGAATTCGACTGGCATCTGCGCCGCATCGGCGTCGATCCGGCCAACGGCCCGGATCTGTCGCCGGTGATCGAGCAGCAGCGCGAACGTTGCCGTTCGCTGGTCGAGATGGCCGAGAAGTCGAAGTTCCTGTTTGCCGAGCTCGACGGCTACAGCGACAAGGACGCCGCCAAGCATCTGACCGCAGATGGGGCGACGGTGTTCGAAGAACTCGCCGTCGCGCTCGAAGCGCTGCCGGAGTGGACGGCGCCGGCGTTGCACGCCGCCGTCAACGGCTTCGCCGAAGGCAAGGGTCTGGCCTTGGGCAAGGTCGCGCAGCCGATCCGCGTCGCCGTCGTCGGCATGGCAATCTCGCCGCCGATCGACCAGACGCTGTTGCTGCTCGGGCGGGACCGAACGCTCGCGCGGCTGAAGGCCGCGGTCGCGTACGTTCGCAGCAAATCCTGATCCCCATTCGCAAGCAGATACCATGAGCATCCAGATCACTTTCCCGGACGGCAACGTCAAATCGTTCGACGCACCGGTTACCGGCCTTGCCATCGCGCAGGGCATCTCGCCCGGCCTCGCCAAGAAGGCCGCCGTCGTGCAGGTCAACGGCGAGTTGTGGGATCTGACCCGGCCGATCGACCGCAATGCTTCGATCGCGATCGTCACGCGCGACAAGCCCGAGGCGCTGGAAGTGATCCGTCACGACGCCGCGCACGTGCTTGCGCAGGCCGTGCAGGAGCTGTTTCCCGGCACGCAGATCACGTTCGGGCCGGCGACCGATGTCGGCTTCTACTACGACTTCGCGCGCGAAATTCCCTTCACCGAAGATGACCTCGCCGCGATCGAAGCGAAAATGCGCGAGATCGTCAAACGCGATCTGCCGATCACCCGCGAAGTCTGGGAGCACGATGCTGCGGTCAAATACTTCGAGAACGCCGGCGAAACCTACAAGGCCGAATGGATCCGCGACGGCATTGCCGCCGATGAAGAACTGACGATCTACAAGCAGGGTGACCAGTGGCTGGACATGTGTCTCGGCCCGCATCTGCCATCGACCGGCAAGCTTGGTAGCGCATTCAAGCTGATTCGCGTCGGCGGCGTGTACTGGCGCGGCGACGCCAACAATGCGCAGCTGCAGCGCATCTACGGCGTGGCGTTTGCAACCGATGACGAACTCAAGGCGTATCTGAAGCAGGTCGAAGAAGCCGAGAAGCGCGATCATCGCAAGCTCGCCAAGCAGCTCGATCTGTTCCATCAGCAGGAAGAAGCGCCGGGCATGGTGTTCTGGCATCCGAAAGGCTGGGCGATCTGGCAGGCGGTCGAGCAGTACGTGCGGCGCGTCTACAAGAACAGCGGCTATCAGGAAGTGCGCGGTCCGCAGATCCTTGACGTCAGCCTGTGGAAGAAGTCCGGGCACTGGGACAACTACCAGGAGAACATGTTCTTCACGGAGTCCGAGAAGCGCACCTATGCGGTCAAGCCGATGAACTGCCCGGGCCATGTGCAGATCTACAACGCCGGCCTGCATTCGTATCGTGATCTGCCGATCCGGTATGCCGAGTTCGGTGGTTGCCATCGCAATGAACCGTCCGGTGCGCTGCACGGCATCATGCGCGTGCGTGCGTTCACGCAGGACGACGGCCACATCTTCTGCACGCCGCAACAGGTGGAAGCCGAAGTCACCGCGTTCCATCGCCAGGCAATGCAGGTCTACGCCGACTTCGGTTTCACCGATCTGGCGGTCAAACTCGCGCTGCGTCCGGAAAAGCGTTTAGGCAGCGATGCCGACTGGGATCGCGCCGAAGAGGCCTTGCGCGCGGCGCTGCGCGCGGCCGGCGTGGAGTGGGAAGAACTGCCGGATGAGGGCGCGTTCTATGGCCCGAAGATCGAATACCACCTCAAGGATTCGATCGGGCGTTCGTGGCAGGTCGGCACCATGCAGTATGACCCGATGATGCCGGAGCGCCTCGATGCTTCCTACATCGACGAGAACTCGCAGCGTGTACGGCCGATCATGTTGCATCGTGCGATCGTCGGTTCGATGGAACGCTTCATCGGCATCCTGATCGAGCATCACGCCGGCAGCCTGCCGTTCTGGCTCTCGCCGGTGCAGGCGGTGGTCGCGCCGATCGTCTCCGATGCCGACGACTACGCACGCGAAGTCTGCGCGCTGCTGAAAAGTGCCGACGTGCGCGCCGACACCGATCTGCGCAACGAGAAGATCAACTACAAGATCCGCGAACACGCGATGCACAAGGTGCCGGTGATTGTCGTCGTCGGTCGCAAGGAAGCCGAAGAAAAGACCGTGACGCTGCGCTTCCGCGGCGTCGAAGCGCAGGAAACCGTGGCCCTGGCTGACGTCGTGCAGCGACTGAAGGCCTTGGGCTAGCCGCATCACGACCAAACGGAGATAACCATGCGCGCACTGATCGCCGCTGCCTTGCTGTTCGCGACGACGCTGGCTGCTCATGCGGCAGTCGAGACCTTGCCCGCCGGCGTGAGCTTGCGCGGCGACTGGCAGGAAGGTGCAGTGCTGTTCGGCAAGGCGCCGGTCGGCAGCAAGGTCTGGTTCGGCGATCGTCAGCTCAAGCTGACGCCAGCCGGCGACTTCGTGTTCGGCATCAATCGCGACGCGCCGGACAGCGCCGAGCTGCGCGTGCAATTGCCAGGTGCAGCAGTCGTCCGCTATTCGCACGAGATCGCCAAGCGCGAATACAAGATCCAGCACATCGACGGCCTGCCGCCGAAGATGGTGACACCGCCGGCTGGCTTTTATGAGCGCATCCGTGCCGATCAGCGCGAGGTGAGCGCAGCGCGCAAGGTCGAAGGCGAGGGCACCGGGTTTCTGCAGGACTTCATCTGGCCGGCGACCGGCCGCATTTCCGGGATCTACGGCAGCCAGCGCATTCTCAACGGCACGCCCAAGCAGCCGCACTACGGCGTCGATGTCGCGGTGCCGATCGGCACCGAGGTGCATGCCCCGGCCGATGGCGTGGTCGTGCTCGCCAATCCGGACATGTATTACACCGGCGGCACCTTGATGGTCGATCACGGCTATGGCCTGCAATCGGCCTTCCTGCACCTGTCGAAGTTGCTGGTCAGCAAAGGCCAGCACGTCAAGCAGGGCGACGTGATCGCCCTGTCCGGCATGAGCGGCCGTGCCACCGGCCCGCACCTCGATTGGCGCATGAACTGGTTCGATGCGCGTGTTGATGCCGAGAAGATCGCACCGCCGATGCCGGCGCTGGTGCCAAGCCCGGCGCCGTAAGCCGAGCATTCAATACCACGCACGGTTTCGCCGTGCGTGGTACGGCACCGCACCACCAAGCCGCGCGCGCAGTACCGGCCGATTGCGGCGAACTTCGCAGTGATCGTAGGCGCGAGTGTCCGATGACGGGCGGACTGCCCGCGATCAACGAAGCCTCTGGCCGAAACATTTGTGCCAATATGCAAAAAATCTCTTTAATCGCAAATGATTCTCATATAGAATCCGATTCGTCTCCAGCGAACGTCCAGACCCAGTGCCGTCACAGGTGGGCCCGTACGGAGAAAACTCGCGGCCGCGTGCGGCCGCTTTTGCTGGGAAACCGTTCAGGGGAGCGTTGAAGCGATGAAGTTCTGTTTGAGTCCGATCGCCGTTGCGGTACTGGCCTTGCATGCCTTGCCGGCCGTTGCACAGGAAGCATCCGAAGCGCCGGCGGCAGCGCCAGCGACGAGCGAAGAGCCGTCCAAGGCGGACGCGACACAGCTGCGCGCGGTCACGGTGCAGGCCGATCTGCCCAGCGATTACAAAGTGGATGCGGTGTCTTCGCCGAAATTCACGCAACCGCTGCGTGATACGCCACAGACCATTCAGGTCATCACCAAGGAACTGTTCAATCAGCAAGGCGCAACGACGCTGACCGAAGCGCTGCGCAACAGCCCGGGCGTCGGCACGTTCTACGCCGGCGAGAATGGCAACACCAGCACGGGCGACACCGTTTACATGCGCGGCTTTGATGCATCGAGCAGCATTTTCGTCGACGGTATCCGCGATCTCGGTTCGGTGTCACACGACATCTTCAACATCGACCAGATCGAGGTGGAAAAGGGGCCGGCCGGCACCGACAACGGTCGCACGTCGCCATCCGGTGCGATCAACATGACGACCAAGCAGGCGAACCTCGAAAACGCCTTGTCCGGCATGCTGACGACCGGAACCGATGGCCAGAACCGGGCCACCGCGGACCTGAACCAGACGCTGAGCGGCGTCGCGGGCGCTGCATTGCGTCTCAAC
>DATCXY010000133.1:0-18475 GCA_036570585.1 Solimonas sp.
GGCCAAGAAGGTTGGGAAGAAGGCTCCTGCCAGGAAGGTTGCGAAAAAGGCTGCGGCGAAGAAGGCCGTGAAGAAGGTCGCGAAGAAGGCATCGGTAAAGAAGGCATCGGCAAAGAAGGTCGCGAAGAAGGCTGTGAAGGCCGTCAAGAAAGCCGTCAAGAAGGTGAAGAAGGCCGCGGCGAAGAAGAAAAAGTAAGCGGGCTGTCACCGCGAGGGCGGTCCTCACGGAGTAAAGCCGCAAGGCTACCGCCCGGATTCACTATACAAGCAGCAACGCTTCACTCTTACGCCGCGGCTACGGTTTCATCGTAGCCGCGTTTTCTTTTCCGCCGATTGCACCGCGTCGGATCCTTTCGACTCGCGGGCCAGCGTCGCCGCTACAATTCCCGCTTCAACATCGTGCGCCGCCTCCTGCGGGGCCGTCGGGAGTCAGCTCAAATGATACGCAGCATGACGGGCTACGCCCGTGTCGAGGCTTCATTCGCCTGGGGGCGCCTGAGCTGGGAGCTGCGCTCCGTCAATCACCGCTACTTCGATGTCAGCTTCAAGGTGCCGGAAGAATTCCGCGTGCTCGAAGGCGAGTTGCGGCAGGCGGCCGGCGGCACGATCTCGCGCGGCAAGGTCGAATGCGGTCTGCGCTATGCGCGAGAAAACAGCGGCAGCGATTCGATCGCGCTTGATCGCCTGCGTCTGGCGCAGATCAAGGATGCACTCGATGCCGTCGCTGCCGAGCTCGGTGCAAGCTCGGTGCCCGAGCCGATGCGCGTGCTCGCGTACCCGGGCGTCGTCAAGGAAGTGCAGGCCGACTTCGCGCCGTTGCTGGCCGAGGCGCGCAAGCTGTTCACGGCGGCGCTCGCTGATTTTTCTGCGGCACGCGAACGCGAAGGCGAGCGGCTGCTGCAGTTCATCGTCGAGCGTTGTGATGCGATCGCATCCCTGGTCGCGCAGGTCCGCATGCGCCACCCGCAGGTGCGTGACCAATGGCTGACTCGCTTGCAGGCACGCTGCGCCGAACTCGGCGTTGAAGTCGAGCCGCAGCGCCTGGCACAGGAACTGGCGCTGACCGCGCAAAGGCTCGACGTCGAGGAGGAGATGTCGCGCTTGCTCAGCCATCTCGAAGAAGTGCGGCAATCGCTGCAGCGCGGCGAGTCGGTCGGACGCCGGCTCGACTTTCTGATGCAGGAGCTCAATCGCGAGGCCAATACCTTGTCGTCGAAATCGCAGGACGCGGAGATGACGCGCTGTGCAGTCGAAATGAAGGTCGCGATCGAGCAGATGCGCGAGCAGGTACAGAACATCGAATAGTCGCGATCGGCGCGGCTTGCGCTAGAGTGACGGCGACAAAAAATACCAGCGGCGCCTTGGAGCGTTGAACGCAGCGCAATGATTGCGTACGGGGAGAATGCGATGTCGATGTCCTGCTGCCGCACCGTCTGTGTGGGAATGTTTCTGTCGTTGCTCGTGGCCTGTGGCAACAGCAGCGTCCCGAGCAGCAGCCCAAGCGGGGTAGCGCTCGCCGAGTGCGGACCGGGCTCGCAGCCTGAAACCGGATTGCAGGGGCAGGTGCCGCTCGCTGATCGCGACAGCGGTCGCAATCTGCAGGGCTACAACTGCAATCTGAAACTGGTCGGCCAGTACCAGGGGGCGGGTGCCAGCGTCGTCAGTCCGTCGTTCGACACCTGCGCGTACCTGTCGACCAGTGGCGTGTTGCTCGATCCGCTGCAGGCGCTATCGCCGATGCCCGGCGTGGTGGTGGTCGATGCCGGCAATCCCGCGCAACCGGTCGCGACCGCGAACCTGACCGGCCCGTCGATGCTGATCGGCACCTGGGAATCACTGAAGGTCACCGAGCCGCGCAAGTTGCTCGGTGGCGTCGCGGTCGGCGGATTGATTGGTGCCGGATTCTTTGATGTCTATGACGTCTCCGACTGCGCGCATCCGGTGCAGCTCAATGGGCTCGCCGGCAGCAGCCTCGAACTGCCGGACAATGTGCTCGGCCACGAAGGCAATTGGTCGCCCGATGGCAAGACGTTCTGGGCGACCGGCACCGCGGCGGGTTCGATCACCGCGATCGACGTCAGCAATCCGGCGTCGCCGAAGATCGTCTACACGGGCCTGCAGGGGTTCCCCGCCAATCACGGTGTCGAATTCACCGCCGATGGCAACACCATGTATCTGTCGACCTGTCTGCCGGGCGGCGTGGTGGTGCTCGATGTCAGCGACATCCAGAGCCGCAAGGCGGTGCCGATGATCCGTCAGATCGGTTCGGTAAGCTGGAACGCACTGAGCTGCGCTCAGCATGCGTTGCCCGTCACCTGGAACGGCAAGCCATATCTGATCGCGCCGGATGAATTCGATTCCGAAGGCATTCACATCATCGACATCGCGGACCCGACGCAGCCGAAGATCGTCAAGCAGATTCAGCTGCAGATCCAGTTGAAGGAAAACGCCAAGCTGCGCACTGCCGATACCGTTGGCGACGGTGCGTTCGGTTACGAGTCGCACTACTGCGCTGTCGACCGGAGCGCCGATCCAACCGCGTTGGCCTGTGGTTATTTCCAGTCCGGCGTTCGCGTCTTCAATGTGGTCGACCCGCTGCAGCCGTATGAAATCGCGTATTACAACCCGCCGGCGCAGACCGGCAAGGGTCTGAGCCTGCAACACTCGCTGCATGCCTGGATCGGCGGTCTGCTGCCGCCGATTTCCGATCTCTACACCTCGGACTCAGGTGCCAGCGCTGACACCGTTGCAACCGACGCGCGCTATGTCGGCGGCTTTGTCGCGGCGTTGCCGGGCCTGCTCGCTGCTGCCGGTAGTGGTCCAGTGTCCGGCAATCTCAGCGCCGACTGGTGCAGCTCGCCGCCACGCTTCGTCGGCAATCAGTTGTGGGTGACGTGCATGGACAACGGCTTCATGGCGCTGCAGTTCACCAACGGCGTCTACCCGATCCAGTGATGGCGCGACGAATCGTCGGCGTTGCCCTGCGGCTGCTCGCCGGCATTGCACTGCTCGGTGGTGGCTATCACTACGGCGCGCGCCAGACCGTGGCCAATATGGCCGCACCGAGCCCGGTCGATGTCGGCTTCGCGCAATTCATGCGCGGCCACCACGATCAAGCCGTCGTGATGACGCAGATCCTGCTCGGGCGTGGCACGACCAGGCTGGTCGGGCTGGCGCGCTCGATACAGACTGCGCAGTTGATCGAGATCGGCGAGATGAAAGGCTGGCTGCTGTTGTGGGGCAAGCCGGTGCTGCCGGCCACCACCAGCATGGACTGGATGCTGTTCGGCAAGAACGCGCCCGATGCCGAGTTGGCGCGGTATCTCAGCGATTGCCGATCGTCACCCGGCGGCATGCCGGGAATGGCGAGCACACAGGAGCTCAACGAACTGCGCCAGCTCGACGGAGAGGCGCGCGACCAATTATTTCTGCGATTGATGATGCGCCACCATCAGGGTGGCCTGCCGATGGCGCATTTCGCAGCGCGTAATGCCCGGGCCGACGCGGTGCGAACGCTCGCGGCCGCGATCGAGGTACAGCAGATGCAGGAACTCGTCGCGATGGCCGTGCTGCAGGCGAACCAGCCGCAGAACGGATTGGGGAAGCGCTGAACAAGTCTCTGCATTGCCATTTCTTGAGTGGCAATGACTGGCGAGAACCCGAGGGCGATGAAGGGTGCACAAGCCGCAATGTTATAGTCGCGGCGAGACGATCCTGGTGACGACAACGCTCGTCCTGCAGACGCAAAAATCGGATGGGTGACGGACATCGCGCATGAGTCAAGGCAGTCTCTTCATCGTTTCGGCACCGAGCGGCGGCGGCAAGACCAGCCTCACGCGCGCATTGGTGCCGGCAGTCGCCAGGCACGGCGTCACCGCGACAATCTCGGTGTCGTTCACGACGCGCGCAGCGCGGCCCGGCGAGCTTGACGGTGTGCACTATCACTTCGTCGACGAGGCCGGTTTCGCCGAGAAGATTGCGCGCGGAGATTTCCTCGAACATGCCGAAGTGTTCGGTCGTCGCTATGGCACCGGGCTTTCCGAAACGCGCGCGCTGCTCGACGCCGGCCACGATGTCATCCTCGACATCGATTGGCAGGGCGCGCGCCAGGTCAAGCGCGAATGGCCGCAGGCGATTGGCATTTTCATCCTGCCGCCGTCGGTCGACGAACTCGAAAGGCGCCTGCGTTCCCGCAGCCAGGACAGCGACGAAGTGATCGCCGCGCGCATGAAGGAGGCGCACGACGAGATCGCGCATCACGCCGAATATGACTATTTGATCGTCAACGAGTCTTTCGAGCACGCGCTGGCGGAGATGGTCGCGATCTGCCTCGAACCGCGCCTGCGCAGTCAGCGGCAGCTGACGGAACATGCGGGTCTGGTCGCGCAGTTGCTGGCGCCGGCTGCCGGCGGCCGGGTGTCTGGCTAAATAGTGGTCGGTCCGGTATCATCCGCGCCCTTCGAAGTTTTGTCCGCAGGTAGCAGCCATGGCACGCGTAACCGTTGAAGATTGCCTGAAGCAGATCCCGAACCAGTTCGACCTGACACTGGTGGCCTCCAAGCGCGCCCGTCAGCTGGCGCGCGGTTCCGAAGCGAAGTTGCCGTGGGGCAATCACAAGTCGACGGTGTTGTCGCTGCGCGAAATCGCCGAAGGCTACACCGATCGTGGCGTGCTCGACGAAGTCGACCTGCCGGCGATTTCGCAGCCGAAAATGGAGCTCGAAGCGCTCGACCCGTCGTTCGACGCCTGAGTCGCTTGCGCAGCGCCAAAAGGCCCGCCGAGTGCGGGCCTTTTGCATTGGCGTCGTCCGCACTGTGCGCCGGAGTTGAAGTGGCCGGACGTGCCTGCCTGATCGAGCAACTTGCTTCGTGCAGCGAGCTTGAGCGCTTCGAAGCGCGCCGCCATATATATTGATGCCATGGACATTCCTGTCATTCAGCGACTGGGCAAGGCGCTGCGTACGCAGCGTGCCGAACGCGAGTTCGGCATGGAGGCGCTTGCCCGCATGCTGGAGGGCTATCTGCCCGAAGAGCAGATCGCGCAGGTGCGGCGCGCCGCGGCGTTCGCCAAGAACGTGCACGACGGCCAGCAGCGCTCGTCGGGTGAGCCCTACGTCTATCACCCGCTGGCGGTCGCGCGCATCCTCGCCGAGATGCGGCTTGATCACACGACGCTGATTGCCGCGATCCTGCACGACGTCATCGAAGACACCGGCATTTCACGCGAGCAGATCGCGACCGAATTCGGCAGCGACGTGGCGACGCTGGTCGACGGCGTCAGCAAGATCGCCAAGATCGAAGGCCGCACCCGCGCCGAGATGCAGGCGGAGAGTTTCCGCAAGCTGCTGCTGGCGATGACGCAGGATCTGCGCGTGATCCTTGTCAAACTCGCGGATCGCCTGCACAACATGCGCACGCTTGGCCACATGGCCGGCGACAAGCGTCGCCGCATCGCACGCGCGACGCTCGACATCTATGCACCGATCGCGCAGCGTCTCGGTATCTATTTCATCCGGACCGAGCTGGAAGATCTGGCGTTCGCCAATCTGTATCCGAACCGCTATTCGGTCATGGTGAAGTCGGTGAAGGCGCAGCTTGGCGACACGCGCAAACTGATCCGCGAAGTCGAACAGACGCTGGCGACCGCGTTGCGCGAGGAGGGTATTGGCGCCAGCGTGGTCGGGCGCGCGAAGAATATCTACGGCGTCTACCAGAAGATGCGGCGCAAGAAACTCAAGCTGCTGAAGGTTACCGACCTGCTTGGCTTTCGCGTGATCGTCAACAAGGTCGATGATGCCTATCGCGCGCTCGGTGTCGCGCATCACGTCTACAAGCCGGTACCCGGCGAGTTCGACGACTACATCGCCAACCAGAAATCGAACGGCTACCAGTCGCTGCATACCTCGTGCATCGGACCCGAAGGCCACAAGATCGAGATCCAGATCCGCACGCGCGACATGCACCATGTCGCCGAGAGCGGCATCGCCGCGCACTGGCAGTACAAGCTCGGTGAGCGTGACAGTCAGGCGGCGCCGCAGGTGCGCGCGCGCGAATGGGTATCGGGGCTGCTCGACGAGTTCGGCGGTGCCAGTGCGATGGACTTCGTCGACAACGTCAAGGTCGACCTGTTTCCGGATGAGGTTTATGTATTCACGCCGCGTGGCGAGATCCGCCAGTTGCAGCGCGGCGCTACGCCAGTCGACTTCGCTTACGCCGTGCATTCGGAACTCGGCGATCGCTGCGTCGCCGCGCGGCTCGATGGTCAGCTCGAACCGCTCAACACGCATCTGCGCAATGGCCAGACAGTCGAGATCATCACCTCCAGGCACGCGCGCCCGAACGCGGCGTGGTTGAATTTCGTGAAGACCGCCAAGGCGCGCTCGGCGATCCGCGGCTATCTGCGCACGCAGCGCGAGGACGAAGCGGTGCGGCTTGGTCGCCGGCTGCTGGAAATCGCGATGCGCGAACTCAAGATCCCGCCGGCAGCGCTGAAGGATGAGGCACGATTGCAGCCGGTATTGGCCGCGCACCAGTTTCGCGACGTCGAGGAATTGTATGCGGCGATCGGCGTCGGCGAACGGCTCGCGGCGCTGGTGGCGCGTCATTTCCTTGCAGCCGATGAGAACCCGCATGAGGCCGGTGGTATGGCGCCGCTGGCGATCGAAGGCACCGAAGGACTGGTGCTCGATTACGCGCGTTGCTGCTATCCCCTGCCCGGCGACGAGATTCGTGGTCATGTCAGCACCGGGCGCGGCATCGTCGTCCATCGGCTCGATTGCCGGCACGCGCGCGCGCGTCCGCAGGACTGGGTGCCGCTGACATGGTCCGAAAGCGTCCAAGGCGATTTCATCTCGGACATCCGCCTCAAGCTGTTTCGCAAGCGCGGCATGCTCGCCAAGATCACCGCGGAAATCGCCAGCGCCGAATCGTCGATCGAAAATGTCCAGATGCCGGATCGTGCCGGCAGCGAAGCGATCGAAGTGCGCTTCGTCATCACCGTGCGCGGCCGTACGCATCTGGCGAGAGTGCTGCGTCGCTTGCGGCGCATCGACGGGGTCGAGCGCGTCACTCGCACATAGGCCTTCGATTGGCCTGCCGTGCGCGTCGCGAACGCGAGCTCGGCGCTGCTCGCAACGGCCACTCGAAGGCCTGCGGTACCCGGTATTCACTTGGCGGCGACGGGCGCTTCGCCGACAATCGCGCGACTTCATTCGAGCGAGAGATTCCATGGCACGACAGATCATTCATACCGACGCGGCGCCGGCGGCGATCGGCACGTATTCGCAGGCGGTGCGCTGCGGCCATACGGTTTATCTGTCGGGGCAGATTCCGCTCGATCCGAAGACGATGGCGATGAACAACGCGACGTTCGAGGACGAGGTGCATCAGGTGTTTCGCAATCTTGACGCGGTTGCCAAGGCGTCTGGCGCGACGCTGGCCGATGTTGCCAAGCTCAATATCTTCCTGACCGATCTCGCCCATTTCGCGACCGTCAACGAAATCATGGCGCAGTACTTCCAGGCGCCGTTTCCGGCGCGTGCCGCGATCGGTGTGGCGCAGCTCCCCAAGGGTGCGCGTGTGGAAGCCGACGCGATCATCGTCACCGAATAATTTCGTGCCCGCGCTGCCGACGCGAGGTGGTCCGCGGCCGCCGCTGACGCTCGATACCGAAGCGACCTTTCTCAAGGGCGCCGGCCCGGCGATCGCGACTCGTCTGCGCGCACTGGGCATCGAGCGAGTGCGCGATCTGCTGTTTCATCTGCCGTTGCGCTACGAGGATCGTCGTGCGCACGTCGCGATCGCGCAGACACGTGCCGGTGATGCGGCGCTGGTGCGCGGTCGTATCGTCGGCCAGGACGTGCGCTTCGCCGGGCGCCGTACCCTGCGCGTGATGATCGATGACGGTAGCGGACCGCTGCTGTTGCGCTTCTTTCACTTCAACGAAGCGCAGAAGAAAAACCTCGGCGAAGGGCGTTGGATACAGGCCTTCGGTGAAGTGCGGGTCAGCGCCTCGGGTGTCGAGATGGTGCATCCGCAATATCGCGTTGCCGATCACGCCGATGACTTGCAGCCCGAGCAAAGCCTGACGCCGATCTATCCGTTGACTACGGGCGTGACGCAGCAGCGTCTGCGTCAGTTGATCGCGCAGGCGCTGGAGCTTGCGACACGCGATGCGGCGCTGCTGCGCGCGTTGCCGGGTCTTGATGCGCCGACCACGCTCGCTGCGCTGCAGATGATCCATCTGCCGAAGCACGACCTTGATGCTCGGCAATTGCTGGCCGGCACACACGCCGCGCAGCGACGGCTCAAGTGTGAGGAACTGCTCGCGCACCAGCTCAGTCTGCGCGTGCTGCGCCAGCGCCAGCGCAGCCGGCCGTCGCCGATCTTGCAGGATGCGGCGACGGCTATCGACGAAATCCGCGGCGTGCTCGGCTTTGTGCCAACCGGCGCGCAGCGGCGCGTGCTCGCGGAAGTCGCGCGCGATCTGGGCGGCGCGCAGCCGATGCTGCGTCTGGTCCAGGGGGATGTCGGCAGCGGAAAAACCGTCATCGCGGCGATGGCGATGCTGGCCGCGGTGCGCGCCGGCATGCAGGCGGTGTTGTTGGCGCCGACCGAACTTCTCGCCGAACAGCACCAACGCAATCTCACGCGCTGGTTCGCTCCGCTGGGTTACGCACCGGTGTTGCTGACCAGTCGTCTGAAAAAGGCGGCCAAGGCGGCGATGCTGGCTGGGATCGCCGACGGCACGCTGCCATTGATCGTCGGCACGCATGCGGTGCTTCAGGACGAAGTGTGCTTTGCGTCGCTCGCGGTGGTCGTCGTTGATGAGCAGCATCGCTTTGGCGTGCAGCAGCGCCTGGCGCTGCGCGACAAGGGCGGCGCGCGCGCACCGCATCAGCTGATCCTGTCGGCAACGCCGATTCCACGCACGCTCGCGCAGACCGTTTATGCCGATCTCGACGTGTCGGTGATCGACGAGTTGCCGCCAGGGCGTACGCCGATCCAGACCGTGGTGCTGTCGAACGAAAAGCGCGATGAAGTATTGGCGCGCATCGCCGAAGCGTGTCGGCAGCAACGTCAGACCTATTGGGTCTGCACGCTGATCGAGGAATCCGACGAACTCGATGCCGAGGCCGCCGAAGCGACCGCCACCAAGTTGCGCGCGGAACTTCCGGGCGTGCGCGTTGGCCTCGTCCATGGCCGCATGAAGTCGGATGCCAAGGATGAACAGATGCGCGCGTTTCAGGACGGCGTGACGCAGCTGCTGGTGGCGACGACGGTGATCGAGGTCGGCGTCGATGTGCCGAATGCGAGCATCATGGTGATCGAGAATGCCGAGCGTCTGGGCCTGTCACAACTGCATCAGTTGCGTGGACGGGTGGGGCGTGGCAATGAGGCGAGCCAGTGCGTGCTGCTCTATCAGTCGCCGCTTGGCGAGACCGCGCGCGCGCGGCTGGAAACGATGCGAGCGACCACGGACGGCTTCGCGATCGCGCAGCGTGATCTGGAATTGCGTGGCCCAGGTGAATTGCTCGGCCGTCGGCAGACCGGCGAGATCGGCATGAAACTCGCCGATCCACTGCGCGATGCGCCACTGATTCCGCCGCTGCAGAAACTGGCGGATACGTATCTGGAAAAGCAGCCGGCGCTCGTGAGCCTGCTGATCGCGCGCTGGGTCGGCGACCCGCAGCGCTATGCGCATGTATAAAGTTGCACTGCGATGAACACGACGATCTTCGAGAAGCTGTGCGACTACTGGCGTCTGACGCGCATGGATCGGCCGATCGGCATCTACTTGTTGCTGTGGCCGACGCTATGGGCGCTGTGGTTTGCGGCCGGCGGTGTGCCGGACTGGCATGTACTGCTGGTGTTCGTTCTCGGCACCGTGCTGATGCGCGCCGGTGGCTGCGCGATCAATGACTACGCCGATCGTGATTTCGATCCGCACGTCGCACGCACTGCCGAGCGTCCGCTCGCGGCGGGGCGCGTCAGTGGCCGCGAAGCACTGGCGATCTTTGTCGTGCTGTCGCTGATGGCGCTCGCGTTGTTGCTGTCGCTGCGCAGCACGCTCGCGCTGTGGTTGTCATTGCCGGCGGTCGCGCTCGCGGCCGCTTACCCGTTTGCCAAGCGCGTGCTGGCGATCCCGCAGGCAATTCTCGGCCTCGCTTTTTCCGCGGGCATGCCAATGGCGTTTGCCGCGATACGGGGCAGCGTCGACTGGCAACTGACGATCGCGCTGATTGCAGCGAATTTGTGTTGGGTCATCGCCTATGACACGTACTACGCAATGGCCGATCGCGACGACGATCTGAAGATCGGCGTGAAATCGTCGGCGATCCTGTTCGGCCATTACGACCGTCTGATCACGGCCGCACTACAGATGCTGTCATTCGTGTTGCTGGTCGGCATCGGCCTGCATACCGGTCGCGGCGCGTTTTACTACGCAGGGATCGGGGCTGCGGTGATCTGCGCGTGCTACGAGCAGTGGCTGATCCGCGCACGCGATCCAGCTGCGAGCTTTCGCGCGTTCCTGCACAGTCATTACATCGGCCTGACGATCCTGATTGGGCTGGCGCTGGATCTCGCACCGTAAAGCGCGCGTGTCAGGGTCAGTTCATCGGCTGCGGCGAGACTGCCATGATCCGCAGCTTGCGGGTTTCGCTGGATGCTCCCCGATGCGCTGCCGCTTTTGGCCGGTGTTGCTGTTGATGTTGTTGAGTGCCTGTGCGGTGCGCCGTGGTGTCGATGTCGCGCCGATCACGCATCCGGCCGCGCTGTCGTATGCCAGCCACATCGGCATCGTCTACACGCCCGACGGCTGGCCGGAGACACTCAAGGGTGATCTTTATTATCCGGATACCGGGCCGGAGATCGCGCGGCCGGCCGTGCTGCTGATCCACGGCGGCGCCTGGCTGGGCGGCTATCGATTTGAAATGCTGCATATCGCCCAGGCCCTCGCGCAGCGCGGATATGTCGCGTTCAGCATCGATTACCGGCTTGCGCCGGAACATCCGTATCCGGCGGCGCTCGATGATGTGCGCGTGGCGCTGAAATGGCTGGACGCGCACGCTGACGAATACGACATTGATCGCGGACGGCTGGTGCTCTGGGGCTATTCGTCGGGCGCGCAGCTGGCCGGCATGGTCGCCGCCGCGCTGCCGCCGGATACGCCGCCGATTGCCGCAGCGGTGCTCGGCGCAATCCCAGCCGATCTGGTCAAGCTGGGTGGCCATGGCCCGGAGCGCCTGTTCATCGGCGAGCCGATGGAGGATGCGAAGAAGCTGTATGTCGAAGCCTCGCCGCTGGCGCGCATCAACGAGCACAGCGTGCCGATGTTTCTTTATCACGGCACCTGGGACTGGCTGATTTCCGACGACAACTCAAAGGACATGTATACGGGTTTGCGCGCACTCGGCGTCCCGGTCGAGCTTTATCTGCAGCGGGGCACGGGGCACTTCACGACCTTTCTTCTCGATCGCGGACCACTGCATGCTGCGCTCGACTTTCTCGATGATCAGCTTGACGTGGCCAAGCCATAAATAATGGGCTCAGGCAACGCGTGCAATCGCCCAGGCTTCGACCTCCAGCGCGCCGACACGCAGGCAGCTGCGCGCGAGTTCGCCGAGTGTCGCACCCGTCGTCATCACATCGTCGAGCAGCGCGATGCGCAGGCCACGGACTTGCGGATCGACGACGAACGCCTTGGCGACATTGCGTCGGCGCGCGACGGCGGTCATGCCGATCTGATCGTCGGTGCGTCGTACCCGCCGAGCCCAGTTCGCTTCGACACGCAGGCCGGCGATGCGGTGCAGGGCGCGCGCGAGCTCGACGCTCTGGTTGTAGCCGCGCCGACGCTGGCGTGCCGGATGCAGCGGCACCGGCAGAATGACGTCGGGCAAGGCCGCGCCGCGCGCCAGCAAGGCGTCGGCAAACAACTGTCCGAGCAGGCGCGCATGCAGAAACGCGGCCTGATATTTGAGTGCGTGAATCTGCTGTTGCACCGGCGTCTCCAACCGCAGTGGCGCCCATGCCGAGACAAAGGGTGGCGACCGCGCCAGGCAATGCGCGCAAAGGCCGTCGTGGTTTTGCGGCAGCGCGCAACGCGGGCAGGCTTGCCGATTCCACGGCAATTGCGCGCGGCATGCCGGACACAGCGGCAATGAGTCGCAAGGCGCGGCGCAGAAACTGCAGCGTAACGGCACGATCATGGCGGCGATGTGCCTGAACATGTCAACCACGACGAGGTGAAAATGGTTGACAAGTGCGCGACGCAGCAGAAAGATGAGCGCCTCGATTCGTTACCCCGAAGCGGGCACTCAGCCGTGCCGGCCTCGGTGTGCCCAGCTGCGGGCGCCAGCCCACCGACCGGAATTCATCGTATGTCAGCCGTTCTTTCATCGTCTGTCGCCCAGCCCGCGCCGGTCTCGGTGCCGCCTGACGATGGCCTGCGCCATGACTGGACGCATGCCGAGGTGCAGGCGCTGCTTGATCTGCCGTTCAATGATCTGCTGTTCCGCGCGCAGACCATCCACCGCCAGAACTTTGAGCCGAACACGGTGCAGCTGTCCACGCTGCTGTCGATCAAGACCGGTGCCTGCCCCGAGGATTGCGCGTACTGCCCGCAGTCGGTGCGTTTCGAGACCGGCCTGAAGAAGGAGCCGTTGATGCCGCTCGATGCGGTGATCGAGGCGGCCAGGGAAGCCAAGGCCAACGGCGCGACGCGTTTCTGCATGGGCGCCGCCTGGCGCTCGCCGAAGGATCGCGATATCGAGCGCGTCGAGGCGATGGTGCGCGCGGTCAAGGACATGGGCCTGGAAGCCTGCGTGACGCTCGGCATGCTCAAGCCGGCGCAAGCCGATCGTCTGGCCGATGCCGGGCTCGATTACTACAACCACAATCTCGATACCTCGCCGGAGTTCTACGGCAAGATCATCAGCACACGCACGTACAAGGATCGTCTCGATACGCTCGATAACGTGCGTGGCGCCGGCATCAAGGTCTGCAGCGGCGGCATCGTCGGCATGGGCGAACAGCAACATGATCGCGCCGAGCTGCTGCGCCAGCTTGCGAACCTGCCGGTGCATCCGGAAAGCGTGCCGATCAACAACCTCGTTCAGGTCGAGGGCACGCCGCTGGCCGGCAGCGAAGAACTCAATCCGATCGAGTTCGTGCGCATGGTCGCCGCCGCGCGCGTGTTGATGCCGAAGTCGCAGGTGCGACTGTCGGCCGGGCGCCAGGAAATGAGCGACGAGATGCAGGCACTATGTTTTGCCGCCGGCGCCAACTCGATCTTCTACGGCGAGAAACTGCTCACCACCGAGAACCCACAGAACGCCAAGGACCGCGCGCTGCTGGCGCGGCTCGGCATGCGGGTCGAATCGACGGTAGGCCAAAGCAAGCCGCTGCACGCCGACCGCCACTGCGATGCAGCCACCGACTCGGCGTGCAGCCATAACTGAGCCTGTCATGGCGGCTGACGATTCGCGCATTCCGGCGTTGCCACTGACGGCGCATCTGCGCGCCGGCCTGCAGCGCATTCGCAGCGCCGATCTGTACCGCGTGCGGCGTGTCATCGACGGTGGTCACGGTGCGCAGATCCGCGTCAATGGCCGCGACTGCATCAACTTCTGCAGCAATGACTATCTGGGTCTGGCGGCCGATCCGCGCCTCGCCGAAGCGGCGCGCGGCGCGCTTGCGCACGGCACCGGCAGCGGTGCATCGGCACTGGTGTCCGGCTACAACCGCGAACATCAACAGCTTGAAGAAGAACTTGCGGCCTTTCTCGGCCGGCCGCGCGCGCTGCTGTTTTCAAGCGGCTGGGCCGCGAATCTCGGAGTGCTGCGCGGGCTGCTCGGGCGTGACGATGCGATCGTTGCCGATGAACTCAATCACGCGTCGCTGATCGACGGCGGCCGACTGTCCGGCGCGCGTTATCAGCGCGTGGCCCACGCCGACGTCGCTGCGTTCGACGCGGCGCTGGTCGCAGCCAATGGCGCGCGACTCAAGTTGCTGGTCAGCGACGCGGTCTTCAGCATGGACGGTGATTGCGCGCCGCTCGCCGAACTCGCGCCGCGTGCGATGCAACAGGGTGCGGCGCTGATGGTCGACGACGCACACGGCTTCGGCGTGCTCGGCGCGCGCGGGCGCGGCACGCTGGAGATGCTGGATGTACGCGCCGATATCCAGATCGGCACGTTTGGCAAGGCGGCCGGTGCGGCGGGTGCGTTTGTCGCCGGCGACGACGATTTGATCGAATATCTGATCCAGCACGCGCGCAGCTGGGTGTTTTCGACGGCGCCGCCACCGGCGATCGCCGCCGCCGCACGACGCGGTCTGCAGCTGATTCAGAGCGAGCCCGAGAGGCGCACGCAACTGTTCGACAACATCCGCCGCCTGCGTGAGGGCGCGCGCGCCTTGGGCATCGCGCTTGGTGAGTCGCAGACACCGATCCAGCCGTTGGTGCTGGGCGATGCCGCACAAGCGCTGGCTTTGTCGCAGCAGTTGTTCGAGCAGGGCTTCTGGGTCGCCGCGATTCGCCCGCCGACCGTGCCAGTTGGCACCTCGCGGCTACGCATCACGTTGTCGGCGGCCCATCGGCCGGCGCAGATCGACGCTTTGCTTGACGCGCTCGCGACGGCCTTGCGTCAACGCGCATGAGCGCAACCACGCTGTTCATCACCGGCACGGATACCGGGATCGGCAAGACGCGAGCGAGCACCGCGCTGATCCGGCTGGCGCGTGCGCGTGGCATCGACGCAGTCGGTTTCAAGCCGGTGGCCGCCGGTTGCGACGCCAGTGCCGAGGGCTGGCGCAACGATGACGCGTTGCAGTTGCTCGCTGCCGGTGACGGCGTGGAGGCGTACGAGGCGATCAATCCGACGGCTTTGCCGGCGCCGATCGCACCGCATCTGGCGGCGCAGGAGGTGGGCACGCCGATCGTGCTGGCGACACTCGATGCGGCGCATGCGGCACTGCAGGGTCGGCATCAGCGCGTGATCGTCGAAGGTGCAGGTGGCTGGAGAGTGCCGCTCGATGCGCAGACCGATTTCGCCGACTGGGTGGCGTTGCATCGCTGGCCGGTGGTGCTGGTCGTCGGTTTACGGCTCGGGTGTCTGAATCATGCGCTGCTGAGCGCCGAGTCGATTGCCCGACGCGTAACGCTCGCCGGCTGGATCGCCAACCTGCTGCCGCCACGGCAGGAGCGTTGGCAGGACAATCTGCAGACTTTGCGCGAGCGGCTGCCGGCGCCGTGCCTAGGGGTACTGCCTGAAGATGGCGATGACGCGACCAATATGCGCGCGCTCGACACGGCCGAAACGCGATCGTTGCTGGGTCTGTGACAGACCATCGCCAGATTGCCAGCGTTTTTTTGCGCGCAGCGATACAAATATCTTTTGCGTGAGTTTTGCGCGATGCACTACAATCCCGAGGCTTCATACGGCGGCTGCTCTCATGTCACGGGATGTGCAGCGCGCAGTGGGTCTGAACGCCGCATTGATGGCAGATCAGGCGTGGTTGCTTTTTGGCGTGGAAGCGGCAATGAGCGGCGTTATCGCCATGGTCGTGGCAGTGCGGGGAAATCGTATCGCGGGGTCATCCGGTTTACGGAAGGCGGCGTGCGTATCGAGTTCGGGGTCGTCGGGCGTCGTCGTCGGTCACGCATCGCCGTCATGGATGCGGGCCGTGCTTGAGCCAGCGTCAGGCCAGCGCGTCAACGCAGTCGTTATTGCAGTGGGACGTAGTGTGTGGAGATCGCGGTTTGTCTGACCGACGAGGAACGCGAGAAGTTGCGGCGCAAGCTGCAGGAATTGTTGTCACCGCCTGGCGTGAGTCGCCGGTCGTGCCGATCGCAGGGTCGGAGCAATCGTTGCCATTTGGAGAATGATGATGTTGACGAAAGGATGGCTGGCGCGACTCGCGGCAGGTACCGGAATCGCTGGGACGGCGCTCAATGCGTCGGCGTACACCGAGACCAGCGATGGCTGGAACATGCCGACAGGTGTTTCCGACATTGCGCATACAGTGTATGGCTTGCACATGTACGCGTTCTGGGTGTGCGTAGTGATCGGCGTGCTGGTGTTCGGCGTGATGCTCTACTCGATCATCAACCATCGCCGTTCCAAGCATCCGAAGCCGGCGGACTTCCATGAGAGCGTCAAGGTGGAAATTGCGTGGACGATCGCGCCTTTCATCATCCTGCTTGCGCTCGCGATTCCCGCGGCCGGCACCCTGATCAAGATGGAAGACACGCGTAATTCCGACCTCACGGTGAAAGTCACCGGCTATCAGTGGAAATGGCAGTACGAATACGTCGGCGAAAATGTCTCGTATTTTTCAACCTTGAGCGCCGCTTCCAACGCCGCACGCCAGGTCGGTGCCCATGGGCGCGGCTTTGATGGCACCTTCAGCTCGGCTGATCTCGAACAGCTGAAGCAGGTCGATGGTGGCCACTATCTCGTCAATGTCGACCACCCGCTGGTGCTGCCGGTCGGCAAGAAGATCCGCTTCCTGATCACCGGCAACGACGTCATTCATGCCTGGTGGGTACCGGACTTCGCTGTGAAGAAGGACGCGATCCCGGGCTACATCAACGAGGTCTGGACCAAGGTCAACCAGATCGGCACGTACCGCGGCGTTTGCGCCGAACTGTGCGGCCGCGATCACGGCTTCATGCCGATCGTCGTGAACGTGGTGTCGGAAGACGACTACAAGGCGTTCATCGCCAGCAAGAAGGCCGGCGGCGACGCCGCGTCAGCTGATTCCGCGCAGGCCGCACCGGCAGCGACGACCGAAGTCGCCGCGGCCGGGCCGAGCACCTCGACAGATGCAACGCCGGCGGCGGTGGAAGTCGCTGCCGCCGACGCCAAGGCCGACGCCCCCGCAGCCGCCAAGGAAATGAGCAAGGATGATCTGGTCAAGAAGGGCCAGGCCGTCTACACGGCCCATTGTGCGGCCTGCCATCAAGCCAGCGGTGCCGGTCTGCCGCCGACCTTTCCGTCGCTGCATGGCGACAAGGTCACCAATGGCCCGGCTGAGGCGCATATCACGCAGATTCTCAAAGGTCTGAACCTGATGCCACCGTTCGCGCAATTGTCAGACGAAGAGATTGCTGCGGTTGCCACCTTCGAGCGCACGTCCTGGGGCAACAAGGGCAGTGTGATTCAGCCTTCGCAAGTCGCCGCGCTGCGCAAGTAAGCGCCGTCAGTAGAACTCAGGAGTTACCCATGGCTCACACCCACGACGATCACGCTCACGGCCACGCTGACGGGCATGACGATCACGCGCACCACGGTCCCGACAAAGGGATCATGCGCTGGATCAAGACTACGAACCACAAGGACCTCGGTACCCTGTACCTGTTCTTCTCGTTCACGATGTTCTTCATCGGCGGCTGCATGTCGCTGGTGATCCGAGCTGAGCTGTTCCATCCCGGCCTGCAGTTCGTGCAGCCGGAGTTCTTCAACCAGATGACGACGATGCACGCGCTGGTGATGATCTTCGGCGGCGTCATGCCTGGCTTCGTCGGCCTTGCCAACTGGCTGGTGCCGATGATGATCGGCTGCTCCGATCTCGCGCTGCCGCGCGTCAACAACTGGGGCTTCTGGATCCTGCCGTTCGCGTTCACGATGATGCTGTCGACGCTGTTCATGGAAGGCGGCGGCCCGGCCGGTGGCTGGACGATGTATCCGCCGCTGATGCTGCAGACCGGCAATGCATTTCCGTTCCTGATCTTCTCGATCCATCTGCTCGGCATTTCGTCGATCACCGGCGCGATCAACATCGTCGTCACGATCCTCAACATGCGTACGCCGGGGATGACGCTGCTGAAAATGCCGATGTTCGTCTGGGCCTGGCTGATTACCGCCTACCTGCTGATCGCGGTGATGCCGGTGCTCGCCGGTGCGGTGACGATGCTGCTGACCGACAAGTATTTCGGCACCAGCTTCTTCTCGGCGGCCGGTGGCGGTGACCCGGTGCTGTACCAGCACGTGTTCTGGTTCTTCGGACATCCCGAGGTATACATCATGATCTTGCCGTCGTTCGGCATCATCTCGATGATCATCCCGACGTTCGCGCGCAAGACACTGTTCGGTTACGACTCGATGGTCTACGCGCTGGCGTCGATCGGCTTCCTGTCGTTCATCGTCTGGGCGCACCACATGTTCACGGTCGGCATGCCGTTGGCCGGCGAGCTGTTCTTCATGTTCGCGACCATGCTGATCGCGGTGCCGACCGGCGTGAAGGTGTTCAACTGGACGGCGACCATGTGGCGCGGCTCGCTGACATTCGAGACGCCGATGCTGTTTGCGCTCGCGTTCGTGGTGCTGTTCACGATCGGCGGTTTCTCGGGCCTGATGCTGGCGCTGACGCCGGTCGACTTCCAGTATCACGATACCTACTTCGTCGTCGCGCACTGCCATTATGTGTTGGTGCCGGGGGCGGTGTTCTCGATCATTGCGGCGGTCTACTACTGG